>NZ_SPPK01000006.1 GCF_004569505.1 Dysgonomonas mossii | reverse complement strand
TAAATATAAATCATTTGAACAAAAAAAAGCAGAGGGAGCATTAATATAATAACCTTCATCTATTAATGTAAATTGGCTATTCAGACTGAGGTTTCCCCAACCTATTTTTTGCTTAGAGAAATCGTCCCAATAACTTATGCTATCTTGCGTCTCAAACCACTTATTATTCGTTTTTTTACGAGAACCGTTCTCTCCAGCTTGCTTCAATCTATCGTATCCATAGGATAATAAATGTTCTTTGACTGCAGGATACTCTTCTATGTCAATATTAAGAGATGGAAATGTGCATATCAACCATAAATCAGCAAACTCATATCCATATCGTTTTATGTCTCTGCCACGAAGAATCGGGCGTATAATTTCGGCGTTTTTTGATGATTTGGCGACTAATTCTGCCTTCTTCTCTCCATTAATAATAAATGCTTCATTATATCCTGTAAGAATACCTCGGTAGATATTTATATCCCATTCTTTCAGAGGAGTACCGACTCTTTCTATCTTTTCTTTTATACGCTTCTCTATATCAGACAATATAACAAACGAAGAAATTGCACTTTCTCCAAATGAAGAGATAGTAGCTGATTGATTAATATAATCGCTCAATTTCATTGTATCAGAATTGAAGCCTTTAATTAGACAACTCTCTGTATTATGCTGATTATTTGCTTTCTGAAAAGTCATGATATTTACATCCACAGTAGCTTCATCAAACACCTTTATACCCGCAAAATCAATCAATAAGACTGGGTTCGTTTGCTCCACAAAATATCTGCGCATACTTTCCCCATATCCAGCACGCATCCATTTATTCGAAGTAATAAATGATAAGAAATAATTTTGTCGAAGAATATTATTCCCCAATTCATAAAATAAGCAATAGATATCTCCTGTACGTTCGAAAGTTTCAAACTCCATCTTTTTATAGATATCGGTTATCTCTCCCATTGATTGAAGTTGGATATAAGGAGGGTTACCAATAATAGCATCAAATCCAATAAAGTCACCATCCTCATTTAACACTTCTGGAAATTCGATACGCCATTCAAATGCATTTTGAAATATTTTATTGTTCTTGATTTCTTCAATAATAGCAGAGTATTTCCCAACAGCTTTTTGAGCTAAATCTATTTTCTTTTGTAAAGCTTTTTTCTCCTTGGGTGTTCGCTCAAATAAATCTGGTGCTGTTAAATCGGATAATTCTTTTTTTGCTTTAAACAAGGACTTACTATTCTTATCGTTTTTGCTAATTTCAGTTTTTAGATTAGTTTTAATCTCTTTGATAAATTGTTCTAAACGTTTTTTATCTTGCTTATTGTGAGCATTCCTATAATTATTAACAGCCTCTTTATATTCTGAAATTGAGATATTCAGCCCTCGAAGAATTGGTTTTAAATTTTCGTCTAAGCCGAAACGACTAATTAGTGAATTTCCACATTTGATATTAATATCAATATTAGGTAGAGTTTCTAATCTATTGGTCTTAGTTATGTAATAGGTATGTTTCAAAAGTTCGATCCATAGACGAAGTTGACAGATCTTTACAGAATTTGGATTAAGGTCAACGCCAAATAGGCAGTTTTCAATTATGGTTTGCTTCTCATGAAATAATGTTTCTTGTACACGCTGACTCTCGTGATGGTGAGGGTTGTACTTGAATATACCATATTCATTATCGCTGACTATCAACTCATCATTCTCTACACTAATCTTATAGCCTCTTAATAATTTTCCTTCTCTATCCGTAAGAATACCGAGTTCTGATTTTAAATAGATCATTTCATTTAGACTTGAAACTAAAAAATGACCTGATCCGACAGCTGGATCACACAACCGAATAGAATTGAATATCTCATTCGCTTCTTTTATATCTGAGATTTTATTATGTAGATCTATGATTGTTTTGCATTCCCAACCTTTAGTCTCATTAAATTTTTGTATAACAGTGCGAGTTATAGTATCCCTACACATAAACATAGTAACAAAGCTTGGAGTAAAGAAAGAGCCATCTTTGTATCCGTTTATTTTTTCAAAGATCAATCCAAGAACAGACGCTGATATCAATGCTTTATCTTCCTCTTGTATATCTTCTGAACTTTCACTGCTAAAATCATAGGCATCAAGAAATTTCAATAAGTATTCTAAAGGAGTAAGCCTCTTATCAACTTGTCCTTTAATCTTCAATACAGATTTAGAGTATAATTCTATTTTTGCTTTATCTTGAAGTCCGCTAATCGCAATAGTATAACCCTCTAATTCCGTTGGTTCGAAAAGAGAGCTATTCAGATATGGAACATGAGAGAATTTTTCTTTTAAATTTCCATCTCGCCGCTCGTCTTCTTTGCGAGCTAATATTTGAAAGAATAAACTATTTAAATCATCATACCCTTCAATTTTATCAGTTGAAAGAAAAGAATATTTTTTATTCCCGTCGTGATATTTAATAATTTGAGCTTCTAGCAATTTTAAAAACAGGACTCGATTGACCCACGTAATGCTTAAGTCTAGAGCTACATTATATAATTGGTCCTCATAGGTGTTTCCATATTGTTTTATGTTAGATAGCATAGATAATTTATCCATAGCATCTAATTCGTTTATCGCATTTTCAATAATTGAACCATTATCCCTTTTTCCTTGAGACTTTCGAACAATAAATTTTTGAGACTTTTCTTTGACCTCTTCTAAGCCAAGTATATGTAAAAGCTCTGCATAAAACTCTTTGTTTAACTCATTATAATCTTTAGCAAAGGATAGTTTGAGTAAATGAATCGGAGATAAAAACTTATAAAGAGCAATTAGTTTTCTATCGTCCTCCTTATCCTTATTACGCATAATTTTATCATAATCCCTAATATCAAAATGAGTATATGGGATTTGATCTTTCACTTTCTCTATTTGAGGCGATGCGATCTCCTTGTAAAAGTGGTTTGTAGATGAATCATCCGAACGTTTATTTTGGAATTGTTCAAATAAGTCTACAAATTTCTTATCATCATAGAATAGTTTTTTGAAGTCTTGAGCATCAAAAATAAACCACTCGTTGATATTCGTAATAATTAAATATCGTAGTTCTAGATTCTTGTTTGCCTTACGTTCTCTGAGATAATAAAGAACCAATTCTTGAAATGCTTTAGCATTGAGGTTTTCTTTGCTGATCATTTCACTCTTGTTAGTTGGCTTCTTTACTTCTATCAAGACACCAACAGGTGATTTAGTATCTTTCTCGTTATGAATAACTAAATCTGTTCTACCATATGTATTAATATAGTGATTGTTTTTATAGTAAACGGAATTTAGGAAATCTATAATTAGGTTTTTATGAAACTCCTCCGATTCAGTATCGTTTATTTTATCCAACAGAGAAATAAACTCTTGTTTAAACAATTCTATTTCTTTGCGATCCGGTTTTTGTTTTAAAAATGCTGGATTTAAAGCTTGTTTAGGAGTTTTCATAATATTGTATGATATATAGATACGTTTTTATTAAACACAAAAATATAACATATAAAATGTAAAGTATCCTTTTTGTTTAGAAATATGTAATGAGAGCATGTGAAGACTAAAGCCAGAAATAGGAGGAGTTTTTTCAATAAAAGATATAACTTTATAAACTCTACTCTAAAAATATTGGATTATGAGTAACTCTTTTGTAAATCTATTAGAAGAGCGGGATATAAAGCCAACAGCTATTCGCATACTGGTACTAAAAGCTATGCTTGAATTTAACAGAGCATTTAGTTTGTCAGATTTAGAATCTCAACTTGATACCGTAGATAAATCTACAATATCAAGAACAATACATTTATTTCATGAACATCAATTAATACATAGCTTTGATGATGGCTCTGGTTCTGTTAAGTATTCTGTATGCAGTAGAGATTGCCACTGTAGTATTGAAGATATGCACGCTCATTTTTATTGTAATTATTGTAAAAAGGCATTCTGTCTGGATAATATATCTATTCCAAGATTTCAATTATCACCCATTATGCAAATAGAAAGTGTAAACCTTGTAATTAAGGGATATTGCGGTCAATGCAATAGGCTTATTAATTCATAATATTTGCTCTCTATGTCTCTCTTTTAATAATATATAGATCGATTTTAAACCTCTTTTTAACAAATAATAGAAATCTGCAACTGAGTTGCATGAATTTATTTTTATATTTGTAGCATAAAGAAAAACAAAATGAGACCATTTGTCTTTATAATAAGTATTTATTTTCTGTGTCTTGCCTTGCTTCCATGCAATTGCAATATACAGACTATAGATTCTTTACAAGATAAGACAGAACAAGTTTCAACAGCTCATAGTGAAAGCGATTCTGCTCAGGAAATATGTACTCCGTTTTGCGCATGTTCCAGCTTTCACAATCCCAATTTTATAGCAAAAAACAGCTTTGACCTGCGAAATATAGATAGTACTCCGGTCAAGAAGATTGCTATTTATAATGAAAACCAAACTTCATCTCATCTGGATAGTCTTTGGAGACCTCCTAAGGCTTAAAATATAACATTCTTGTATCCAATTTGATACGTCTAAAGGTAGATGTATCGTACAATCCTATTGTTATATTTTAATATTCAAATTATGTTTCAAAAACTGATTAAATTCTCGATAGAGAATAAATTGGTAATTGGAGTCATGACTGTAGCCCTCATTATTTGGGGGACTTATTCCCTGTCTCAATTACCATTCGACTCTACCCCTGATATCACCAATAATCAGGTGCAGGTCATTACTCAGGCTCCATCCTTAGGAGCACAGGAAGTGGAGCAGTTTATTACTACTCCCTTAGAGATGGCTTTAGCCAATATTCCCAAAGTTATAGAAAGAAGAAGTATCAGCCGAAGTGGCTTATCCGTTATAACCATTGTATTTAAAGAAGATGCTGACATTTACTGGGCACGTCAGCAGGTAGACCAGCAACTAAAAGAAGCGGAGGAAGTTATTCCTCAAGGAGTAGGTAAGATTAGTTTAGCTCCTATATCTACCGGATTAGGAGAGATCTATCACTATACAATACGGGCAAAAGAAGGCTATGAGGATAAATACAGTATATCTGACTTGCGTACCATGCAGGATTGGATCGTTAGAAAGCAACTCTCAGGTACAGAAGGTGTAGCAGAGATAAGTGGCTGGGGAGGTTTTGTAAAACAATACGAGATAGCCATTAATGCGGATAAACTCAATGCTGTAAATATAACAATCCCTGAATTGTATACTGCACTTGAAAACAATAACGAAAATACAGGAGGGAGCTACATTGAACAATACAGTAATCAGTATTTCATACGAGGGTTAGGTATTGTCAAGTCTTTGGAAGATATAGAAAAAATACCGATTAAAACAGTCAATGGTACTCCTATCCTTGTTCGGGATGTAGCAAAAGTACAGTATGGAAATGCAACACGCTATGGTGCTGTAACCCGAAATGGAGACGGAGAAGTTGTTGCAGGTATTACCCTGATGTTGAAGGGTGAAAACTTTCAAGAGGTAATAAAAAATGTAAAAGAGCGTATGGCTCAGGTACAAAAGAGCTTACCGGAGGGAGTCATTATTGAGCCGTTTATTGACAGGACACAATTGGTAGACAGAGTAACGAATACTATTACCAAAAACCTGATAGAGGGAGGATTGATCGTTATCTTCATTCTTGTACTTTTCTTAGGAAATTACAGAGCCGGATTGGTAGTAGCTTCCGTAATACCACTATCTATGCTGTTTGCATTTGGTATGATGCGTGTGTTTGGTGTAAGTGGAAACCTGATGAGCCTCGGAGCTATCGACTTCGGATTGATTGTGGATGGGGCGGTCATCATTGTCGAGGCCGTCTGTCATCATATAGGAGTCATGAAAGACCGATATAAAGGGAGGTTGCTGACACAGGCAGAAATGGATCAGGAAGTATTTGATTCAGCTTCTAAAATAAGGAATAGTGCAGCATTTGGAGAAATCATTATCATGATTGTTTATATTCCACTTTTCACTTTGGTCGGTATAGAAGGTAAGATGTTCAAGCCAATGGCTATGACAGTGTTCTTTGCCATATTGGGTGCATTTATTCTATCTCTAACTTATGTGCCTATGGCAAGTGCATTGTTTTTAAGTAAGAAAACTGAGCACAAGCGGAATATCTCAGATAAGCTAATGGATAAGCTTAACAATTTCTATCGTCCTATTATAACCAAAAGCTTGAATTGGAGCAAAACTCTAATCATAAGTATGGTTGCACTATTTGCAGTCAGTGTATTCATGTTTAATAGAATGGGGGGCGAATTTATACCTAATCTCGAAGAAGGCGACTTTGCGGCAGAAATAAGTATGGCTCAGGGAACGTCCTTGTCACAGATGATTAAAAGCTGTTCTCAAGCTGAAAAAATACTCAAAGAACAGTTTCCTGAAGTAAAACAAGCCGTAAGCCGTATTGGTAGTGCTGAAATCCCTACTGATCCGATGCCTATTGAACGAGCGGATATGATGATTGCTTTAATTCCTAAAAAAGAATGGACATCAGCCAAAACCAAAGAGGAGCTGATGGAAAAGATGGAAAAAGCTATCGGAGAGATACCCGGATTAGGAGTGGAAATGACACAGCCGATACAAATGCGAACCAATGAGTTAGTGACAGGTATTAAACAGGATGTAGCCATTAAAATTTATGGGAATGACCTGGAAGTACTTAGCGCATCTGCCAATAAGATAGCCTCTTTGATAAAAAAAGTAGATGGAGTGAGCGATCCGTTTGTTGAAAAAGTTACCGGATTACCTCAGGTTCAGGTTACTTATAATCGAGATCAATTAGCGAAATATGGTATATCAGTCAAAGATGCCAATATGGTACTTAAAACAGCATTTGCCGGAAATGAGGCTGGATATGTGTTTGAGGAAGACCGTAGATTTGATTTGGTATTAAGAATGGATAATGATCTGAGAAATAATATCTCTTCATTAGAAAATCTATATCTGCCCCTTTCTTCAGGAGGAACAATCCCTCTTTCTCAGGTAGCTGAAATTAAATATGAAGATGCGCCTGCACAGGTAACACGCGAAAATGGGGAGAGACGAATTTATGTCGGATTTAATGTCAGAGGACGTGATGTCCAAAGCACTGTGTTTGATATTCAGAATATATTAGACAAAGAATTCAAACTACCGGCAGGATATTATTATACATACGGAGGACAATTTCAAAATCTGAAAGAAGCAAAAGACAGATTGATGGTTGCCGTTCCATTAGCATTGTTATTAATACTCTTTCTTCTATATGCCACATTGAAAAGTGTAAAAGAGTCCTTGTTTGTATTCTCTGCTATACCACTTTCGGCTATTGGAGGTATCTGGGCTCTATGGTTACGTGACATGCCTTTCAGTATTTCAGCAGGTGTCGGGTTTATTGCTTTGTTCGGCGTAGCAGTATTGAATGGTATTGTTCTGATTGGGCAATTCAACATATTTGAAAAAGAAGGAATGACAAATATTCGTGAGAGAGTAATCGAAGGGTGTATGCTTCGTTTACGTCCCGTCATCATGACTGCGCTTGTCGCATCATTAGGATTCCTGCCAATGGCATTATCTACAGGCGATGGAGCCGAAGTGCAAAGACCTCTCGCAACAGTGGTAATAGGAGGACTATTAACGGCAACGGCTCTAACATTGGTTGTGTTACCTTCTATCTATAAAACATTTACTAAAAATAAACAGGAATGAAAACAAAAAGAATAATATCGACTATTGTATTCATAACAATGACTGTTGTTTTAGCTCCAGCTTTATTTGGGCAAAACACAACAAAATCATTGGAGGAATGCATTCAATCGGCGATAGATAACAACCTGACCATGAAGTCGGGTCGTATCTCAATTGAAAGAGCAAAAGACTTACAAGGAACTGCTTTTAATATTGATAAAACAGGCTTTTCGTTAAGTCAGGACCCAACATCAGGAGGAAGTCCTGATAATAGCATATCATTAAGCCAAAGTTTTGAGTTCCCTACAGTGTATGGTTCTCGCAGAGGCTTATTGAAAGCCGAAACGAATCTGGAACGAAGTAATTTGGACGTTACACGCAATGAACTTGTAAAAGAAATATCAGCAACATATTATCAATTGCTTTATGCAAAGGAAAATATCAAAATATTACAGGAACAGGACAGTATTTATGGTAAATTCTTATTCCTCGCCAATGCAAAGTTGAAATCAGGGGAAACAGGACGTTTGGAACAGATGAATGCTGAACGACTCTATAATGAAAACAGAATTGAGTTACAAAAGGCTGAAAAGAATTATCAGAGCATACAACTAATCTTACAACGCTGGATGAATACGGATGAGGCAGTCGAACCTGTTGAGCCTACTTTGACTGTTTTGGATGCAGCCTATCCCTTTAATGATTTTAATCCAGAGCAAACTCCACTTGGAGAGGTTTATGCTAATAAAAAGATCATAAGCGAAAGGAACCTCAGTGTGATTAAACAAGGATATCTGCCCAGTTTCAATTTTGCATTGAAAAACCAGTTTCTTATCAAAGGATTTAATCCATATGATTTACAAAGAGAACATTTTGACAAAGGTAATTTCATGGGTTTTGAAGTAGGAATAAGTGTTCCTCTGTTTTTTGGAGAACAAAGAGCCAAAACAAAAGCTGCTAAAAAAGAAGTCGAAATAGCAAGGGTTCAGCAGGAAGAGGTTATGCTTACTATGCGTAAGAATTATCAGACTTATCTGAATGAATATACCAAGGCTAAAAATGCTTTGGACTATTATTCACTTCGTGGCAGCAAACAAGCAGAAGATATAACACGCATATCACAGGTTTCATATGAAAAAGGAGAAATAGATTATGTCGAGTATATCCAGAATTTAAAAACCGCAGTAGAGATACATTTACTATATGCAAATGCTATCAATGACTACAATCAAACAATCATTATGTTAAACTACCTGCAAGGAAATAAATAACAAAAAATTATGAAAACAATATATATAGCGATAATTGCTTTGTCTCTTATATTTTTAGGGTCATGTGGACAGAAGCCTAAAAATGAGGCAGAAAAAGAAAAAGAAGGTACAGAAGAATCTCATGGTGGCGAATCGGTAGAAGTAGAGCTAACCGAATCACAAATGAAAGCTGTGGATATTCAACTTGGCAAAATTGAACAGAGAGACTTAAATAGTATTATTCGAGTAAATGGCGAAATGGCCTTGGATCCACAGAAAAAAGCGGAGGTAACCTCTTTGTTAGGAGGGATCATCAAACAGGTAATGGTGATTGAAGGTCGAGCCGTGAGTGCCGGACAAGCTGTAGCCTATCTCGAAAATACGGAAATAGTGGAGTTGCAAAAAAATTATCTGACAACTAAAAAAGAGGCGTTGATTGCCGATCAAGAATACAGGAGACAAAAAGATTTATCGACTCAAGGTGCAGGGGTTGAAAAAACTTTGCAACAGGCAACAGCTAATTACGAGATAACTAAAGCGCAGCTAACAGGTTTGGAAAAGCAGCTAAGACAATTATCCATTAGCCCCGAACAGGTTTCTTCAGGTAATATGGTTACTCAAATTCCGATAAAAACTCCTATTTCAGGAACTGTCAGCAAAATCAATATCAGTACCGGAAGTTATGTCGATATGCAAACTCCACTAATGAGTATTACCGATAATGCAGGTATACACTGCGATGTTAAAGTCTTTGAAAAAGATATTAATATGGTAAGAACCGGACAGGAAGTGGATATTACCCTCACCAACCAACCCGGTGTTAATCTCAAAGGTGAGATTTATGAAATCAACAAGTCTTTCGAAGGGGATACCAAGGCAATTATCGTTCATGCAAATATAAAAGGTAAGACAGATATTAAATTAATTCCGGGTATGTATGTAACGGGATTGATTAATGTTGGAAAACAAAAAACTGATGCTGTACCCAATGATGCTATTATTAGCAATGAAGGAAAGAAATACATATTTGTGTTAGAGAAAGAAGCTAATGAAGAAGGTACAAAAACTTATCATTTTGAAAGGATTGAGGTATTAACAGGTATAAGCGAACTAGGATATACACAGATAACTCCGGTAAATAAACTGGAAGAGGGTGTGACTATCGTTAAAGCCAATGCATTTTATTTAGCATCGATGAGTACAGATCATGGTGAACATGGTCATTAATCTTTTTGAAACATTAAATAATAAAATCACATGAAAGAGATAAAAGCTTTTATTAAACCGTTTAAGGTTAATGATATTCTAAGAGAACTACTAGATGCAGGATTTCCAAATCTTACTGTTTCAATGGCTGAAGGCACAGGGCATTTAAAAAGTGAAGATGCTTCTTTATCCATGAATTTTGCACTTACCAATAGTAAAGTTGCGAAGATTGAGATTGTGTGTAACAATGATGATGTGGATAGAATAATTACGATAATATCAACATATGGTAAAACAGGAAATTCTGGAGACGGTATAATCTATGTCTCTGATGTTGAAAGAGCAATCAGAGTCAGAACCGGATTGCCTGATGACAGGTGGCTTCTTGATTAGTTATTAAATTTTTTAATAGAGTCAAGATGTTGAAAAATGATATTGGAATAAATGCCGGAGTAATATGGCAATTATTGTCTAATGAAGGAGCGTTATCCATAAGACAAATAGGAGAACTGACCGGATATAATGATAAAAACATATGTTTGGCATTAGGATGGTTATCTCGAGAGAATAAGATCCAGTTCATTTACAAAAATGAAATACTCTATCTTGAGTTGAATAGCTCTACGAGTGAAATGTATTATTAAATACTTATAGCAATGAATACAGAGAATAATTATAAATGCACATCTTGCGACTCTACCGAGTCGCAGATGTTTGAAAATAACTGGAAGCAATATATCCCGGTTTCAATAAGTTTACTTATGCTACTTGTTGGTATTGCGATGGATAATTTTATTCCAGATATATTTAACGGCTATCTTCGTTTAGGGTTGTATATTATAGCTTACATCCCAGTTGCCTTTCCCGTTTTTAGGGAAGCCGTTGAAACGATCAAGGAAAAGGATTTCTTCACTGAGTTTACCCTTATGGGAATGGCTACACTTGGAGCTTTCATTATAGGCGAATATCCCGAAGGAGTAGCTGTAATGGTATTTTATACGATTGGAGAATTGTTTCAAGATTCGGCTGTGAATAGAGCCAAAAGAAACATTAAGGCATTGCTTGATGTACGTCCTGACACAGCAACTGTTTATAGAAATGATTCATATCAAACAATATCTCCTGAAGAAGTAGAAATTGACGAAGTTATTCAGGTAAAAGCCGGAGAGAAAGTCCCTTTGGATGGAATAATGCTTACATCATCAGCAAGCTTTAATACAGCAGCATTAACAGGGGAAAGCAAACCGAAAACTATTTCAGCCAGCGAAAGCGTACTAGCAGGAATGTTGAATCTTGATAAAGTGATTGAAATAAAGGTTGCTAAAAAGTATCAGGATAGCTCTCTTGCCAGAATCCTAGAAATGGTGCAAGATGCAACTTCCCGAAAAGCAAAAACAGAGTTATTAATTCGCAAGTTTGCCAAAATATATACTCCGATTGTATTCCTGTTAGCTCTCTTTATAACAGTCATTCCTTATTTTGTGGTGAGCGACTATATATTTAGCGAATGGTTATCCCGTGCATTGGTATTCTTGGTAATCTCCTGTCCGTGTGCATTGGTTATCTCCATACCCTTAGGCTATTTCGGCGGAATCGGAGCAGCTTCTAAAGCAGGCATACTCTTCAAGGGAGCTAACTATCTCGATTTAATGACTAAAGTCAATACAGTCGTGATGGATAAAACAGGTACTTTGACCAAAGGTGTGTTCAATGTGCAGAAAGTTGCGTCGGTCGATGAAGATAAGCAAGAGGAATTTGTCGCTATTGTTGCTGCCATGGAGAAATTCTCAAATCATCCCATTGCTAGAGCAATTGTTCAATTTGCAAAGATTTCAGATAATTATACAGCTACAGATGTGGAAGAAATATCAGGGCATGGACTTAAAGGGATCGTAAATGGAGAAGAAGTATTGGTGGGCAATGCTAAGTTGATGCAGAAATTTAATATCTCCTATGACAGAACAATTGAATTTATAGTTGAGACTATCGTGATTGCAGCTATTAACGGAGAATATGTGGGCTATATAACAATAGCGGATGAGGTAAAAGATGATGCACAGACTGCTATTTCAGATATGCATTTATCCGGAATCAAACAAGTTGTAATGTTGAGTGGGGATAAATCTTCCATAACGAATAATGTTGCATCCAGCCTTGGTATTGACAATGCTTATGGAGACCTCTTACCTGAAGATAAGGTTCGTCATATAGAAGAATTGAAAACTGATAGGAATAATGTGATTGCTTTTGTCGGAGATGGTATAAATGATGCTCCTTCACTGGCATTAAGTGATGTTGGAATAGCAATGGGCGGAATGGGGAGTGATGCTGCTATCGAAGTGGCCGATGTAATTATTCAGACAGATCAACCATCCAAAATAGCAACTTCGATTAAAATAGCTAAAGTCACAAGACAAGTGGTTGTACAGAATATAATATTGGCATTTTCGGTTAAACTGATCGTACTTATTTTAGGTAGTTTTGGTTTGGCAACCATGTGGGAAGCGGTCTTTGCTGATGTTGGAGTCTCTCTGCTAGCAATACTAAATGCTGTTAGAATATTAAAAATGAGGTTCTGAAAGTCTTGTAACTAACACTATTATCGTCATGAGTAAAAAGAGACGTATAAGAAGATTAGCAGCAAGAAAAGAAACTCCATCAAAACTGAATCCCATTATAAAAAGATATCTTTCTCTGATAAGTATATCTATAGGTGCTTTGATGGGAATAATTGTATGGCTTATATTCTTCAGATGTAAGAGTGAACATTGTCCAAATCATTTTAATCCGATTCCATATATGGTAGTGTTTGGGTTTAACACATGGATTATAGCTAATTATATTTTCAGAAAGTAATTTTTCAAAATTTCGTTTGGCTGAACACAACTCTTTAGCTCAGCCAAACGAATCTTATTATTATAAAAAAACAATGAATAACATATTGGTTTGTATTGTCTTCTTCTTGCTCTTATTCCAATCGGTAAAAGCGGATACAGTAGATAATGATACACTACAAAGCAACTACCCAATCATCGATTTTTCGATTCAGGGCAGTGATATACCTTCTACTAATTTCATTTCTGTAGATACAGTCATTTCTGACAAGATAAAACCTGTAAAACAGCTTAAGTTTTCATATAAGCAATTAATTATTCCTTCGGCTTTAATTGCTTATGGTGTATTTGAAACAGCTATAGAGCATAATTATTTGCTTAACAGGCAGGTAAAGCATGAAGTAACAGAACATATTGATTCGAAGTTTACCATAGATGACATTTCGCAATATGTTCCGGCAGGAAGTGTATACGCACTGAATTTAATGGGGATAAAAGGTAAAAATAATTTTAAAGACAGAACCTTTATTCTAGGAATATCTACTCTTTTTATGGCAGCATCAGTAAATACAATAAAGTATTCAACAAAGATAGAGAGACCAGATAAATCAGCGAAAAACTCTTTTCCCTCAGGTCATACAGCGGTAGCTTTTATGGGTGCAGAATTTCTTTGGCAGGAATATAAAGATGTTTCAATATGGTATGGAATAACAGGCTATACGATTGCAACCGGAACAGGGATATTTCGTCTATATAATGATAAACACTGGTTTGCAGATGTTATAGTAGGAGCTGGCCTCGGTATTCTAAGCACAAAGGCTGCTTATTGGCTTTATCCCTATTTGCAGAGGAAGTTTATGAATAAAGGTACATTTAGCAAACAAATCTCTTTTAGCCCTTTTTATAATGGAAAACAAGGAGGTCTGGCTATAGCCTTATCTCTGTAGTTGGAGACATGTCCTATATGAACTAATTATAGGCTTGAGCGATTATTATGACTTATTCTTTCTTCGACTAGTCTAAAATAGGAATCTAATACATAAAAAACAGAATACAATGGAGCAATTTATTCGCAATATAAAAGAAAATATCAATAAAGAAATTCAGCTTATTGATTCTGAGGAATGTAATATCTTTCAGAAATCTATTAGTATTATTTCATTATTGGAGTCTACATTTGATGAATTAAAAGAATTTGTTTCAAATTATACATTTAAAAGTACGCTTGATGAAATCACCTTTTTTAAAGAGACGAAACCTCAACTTTTTAGTATTCTTATTTATCATCGCAAGGTATATAATTTGGAGATGAGAATGCCAACAGGAAGTTATATCGATCGGAAAAATTATTTGGAAGGTATGTTAGGTCGTATAAAGTATTTCTTCGACAACAATGCTGATTTTTATCAATATTATCGCTCTGGAAGCACCCACCTTGATAAATATTACTTTTTGAGAGGCAAGCCAGATATTCAGTTAATTCTCGATTGTTTTTATTTCGAAAGAGATAGTAGATTTTCAACGAGCTTCGATTTTAAGGTTGCAAAAATGATAGCCAATGAGAGATTAACGGTATATATCAACAATAAACTTTTACATATAGGAAATATAGAATCAAATATCCAAGAGGTATCAAGTTTACCTAAAACAAGGCTTAGCTGGACTGCGAAAAAAGCAGAACTTGTTGAACAGATTTATGCCTGGGATAGTGCAGGATGTTTCAATAATGGCAATACGAATATAAAAGAATTGGCAGAATATATCGAAACCGTTTTTAATATTAATCTGGGTGACTTCTACCATACTTTCCTTGAAATCCGTGAACGCAAAGGTAGTCGTACTCTGTTTTTAGATAAAATGATTAAATTTCTCGAAGAAAGAATGAGTGGATTAGATAATAAATGAATATGACTTTTATGAAAAAATACTATATTTGTCAATGGGAAAATAACACTTCTTAATAGCGGACAAAGGACAGTCAACAGTTGTCAATTAGCTTCCTCTAAAGTGTTCACCTCAAAGCGATCTGATCGAGTAACATGTTGAATAATATATGGTTGATAGGTGTGGTTCAGAAGCCCCCGCTTCCGCAGAGAAGTGACCGAATAGGTCACTTCTTTTGTTTTTTACTTACAAAATCAGATTATTTACTTCCTATAGAGATATGATACACAAGGTGAAAGTAGATCATTTAATATTTACATATGAGAGAAATAATAGATAGGCCCACAACACTTCAAAACTATTTACTTCCTTTTTAACATGTGTTTTCTTTGTATTTTAATTTATAGAAAAGCAGTATAATGTTGCATCTCTGTCTAATGCCATCTGTGCATATTCGAGTAACTCTTTAGAGAATGGTTGAGAATCTAGTTCTTCAAATAGTTTCAATTCTTCCACAAGCCTTTTTAATTGCATTTTACCTTGTATATCCATATTCTTTTCAAAATCATGGAAACGCCATAAGGCATAGCTTGTAGTCAACGAATCCTGCCATGAAGTAAAAAAATCAGAATGATCTTTTTTTGAAACAAAACTTATACCTTCACTTTTGCCATTCTTTTTTATATTTATATAATATGTTGGTGTTATCGGTAGAGAAGAGCCAGCCCAAACTAATACAATTTTCTTTTTGAAATCTTTTTTAATCTTAGATAGTACTTCTGTATTATTCACAATCCTCTCAAATGCAATGAATGTGGCGAACGATTGTAAAATAGATGCTTGAAATTTTCTAAGGAAATCTATATTTAAATGAGTAAATGTTGAAATTGAAGATAATACTAAGATAATGAAATACAAAGAATACAGAGCTACTTTAAATGTATCTTTGTTCAATAATAATTCTATAAAATCTGATTTCAATTTTATCATATATGGTCTATGTTCATCTTTTAAAGAACGTGCTACAAAAGGGATAATATGTTTTCCAAATAGCAATATTATTATAGACCCTAATGTTAAGCTTATGTATAAAATTGCATCGCTAGAGAGATTTATAACTCCTGCCTTTTTTAGAAATAACAATGGAGATAGAATTGCAAGATATGCACTGAAATGAAAAATTAGACAAATAAACAAAAGAACTATGGGTTCTAAAATCTTACATATAATTAATGGTAGAATAATAATTGTATATAGTATTTTGGTAAATCTATTAGAGGGAAGGTCTATTGCCAGCGAAAGTGTCATTAGGGATAAATAATAAAAAATCCATCGAAATTCAGCAAGTATATCACTGAATAAATATGCTATAATAAAGCATGAAATGGATAAGAAAAGGAGCATCCAATATTCTTTAAACCACGATTTTAATTTATTAATAATATTTTCCATGATTTAGTTGTTTAAAAGGTTTGTGAAATTAACTAATTTTTTATATCATTCAAATAAAAGGCAACACTCAGTTCTAGAGTGTATTCTCAAATTTATATTTCGCATAATGATTATTATAAATATGTTCATTCAAGAAGCCTCTAAGCAGTAGGATTTATAGGTAAGTTGAGGTCATTCTTGTCGGGTTGCTTCCGATAAAGTTATACTAGGGCTTTTTGCATTTGTTATGCATAAATATTGTAGCTGCTTTAGAGTTATCTTCATCAATCTGAAATCGGAATAGTTTATCAAAAGAAGTGTTTTAGCTATGAATAATCTTGTCGTTGATCCGATATTACATAATAGGTTTTCTCGATAACTCATTAATGATTATAAATAGTTTTTGAAATAATAATTATATTTTGTAATATTGCATAACATATTTGTGTATTAGACGAACTATTGAACAATTGCCATTACACAAGTGTTGAAAGAATAAACTAACATCAAAAATATCATCAATTATGTTAAGTAAAAAATTAGAAGCTGCATTAAATGCACAAATCAATGCTGAATTTTGGTCAGCATATTTATATCTGTCTATGGCTGCTTATTTTGCAGCAGACGGAAAACCGGGTTTTGCAAACTGGTTCGAAATCCAGTTTAAGGAAGAACAAGATCACGCAATGAAATTTTTCAAATACGTTACTGATAGAGGCGCAAAAGTAGAATTGAAGCCAATTGAAAAAGTAGATTTGGCTTGGGAATCTCCTCTTCATGCATTTGAAGAAACTTTGAGACATGAAAAGATCGTAACAGGGAGAATCAATGACTTGGTGGCGTTGGCTAAGGAAGAAAAAGACTATGCTACCGAAAGTATGTTGAAATGGTTTGTAGACGAACAAGTAGAGGAAGAGGCTACAGCACAGGGTTATATCGATGCGTTGAAAATGATTAAAGATAACGGTTTTGGAATCTATACAATGGATAAGGAATTGCAATCAAGATCTTATTCTCCAGTAGCAGGTTAAAAGACAATGTCTAAATTATAAATGTAAATCTCTCCGGAATATTCCGGGGAGATTTATTATTTTTACACCATCATAACAATTATCCATTTGATACAAATAGAGCACATATCCAAAACGTATGGAAATCAGGTAGCTTTATCTGATGTGAATTTTTCGATACAGAAAAGTGATATAGTAGGGCTTCTCGGAGTAAATGGTGCGGGAAAATCTACCTTGATGAAAATTCTTGCTGGTGGTATGACTGCCGATATAGGACGGGTGACTTTTTCAGGAGAAGATATTCTTTCTAATCCTTTAGCGGTTAAAAAGCGCATAGGCTACCTCTCGGAAGACAATCCTTTATACGAAGATATGTACGTAAAAGAATATCTGGAGTATGTTGCTGGCATCTACAAAGTAGGGCACGATGCTGTTTCTCGTGTTATTGAAGAAGCCGGACTGGAGAGGGAATACAAGAAAAAAATAAAGGCTCTTTCAAAAGGAAATCGTCAACGAGTTGGTATTGCTCAGGCATTGGTTCATAACCCTGAATTTCTTATCTTGGATGAAGCTACTTCCGGCTTAGATCCGAATCAACGCGAAAGCCTTAATGCTCTTTTTAAGGAACTGTCGAAAGATAAGATGATACTTTTTTCTACTCATATTCTATTTGATGTAAAAGCTATTTGCTCTCGTGTGATCTTTTTAGATAAAGGAAAGTTGCTGATAGATAAAAATATAGATGAAATAGATTCTATAGAAAATACATTTCATACTCTTACAAATGAAAATAATAGCTGACAAAAATATACCCTATCTCAAAGGTGCAGCCGAATATTACGGAGACGTTACTTACCTCGATGGTGCTGCTTTTACCCACGATGCGATCAAAGAGGCTGATGCCTTAATTGTGCGTACTGTTACTCGCTTTGACGAAGCAATACTAAAAAATACGAATGTAAAGCTTATATGCTCCGCTACTATTGGCTATGATCATATCGATACCGATTACTGTGATGCACATGATATCGTTTGGCATAATGCTCCGGGGTGCAATTCCGGTTCAGTGCAGCAATATATAGTTTCTTCATTGATAAGAATCTCCCGTCAGAAAGGTTTTGAGCTCAAAGATAAAACGATAGGTATTGTTGGTGTAGGGAATGTAGGGAAAAAGGTAGCGAAAGCTTGCGAAATGTTAGGTATGAAGGTTCTGCTAAATGACCCACCACGTCAAAAAGCTGAGCAGAGAGATTTATTTGTCAGTCTTGATGAAATAATAGATAAAGCTGATATTATCACTTTCCATACACCCTTAACAAAAGAAGGCGAATATAAGACTTATCATTTAGCAGATACCGAGTTCTTCTCGTCTCTCAAGAGAAAACCGATTATAATAAATTCGGCGAGAGGAGGCATTGTAGATACAGCGGCTATAAAAATAGCTATAGCTAACAACCTTATATCGGGCGCAATTATCGATTGCTGGGAAAAAGAACCCGATATAGACCTTGAATACATGGAGATGGTTGATATTGCCACTCCGCATATAGCAGGTTATTCGGCAGACGGAAAAGCCAACGCAACGCGTATGTCTCTTGAATCTGTTGCCGATTTCTATGGGATGAGCAAAGAGCCGTTATCTCGCATAATAGCGCCTGATCCTGTAAACCCTATAATAGATCTCACAGGACTAAAAAACTCCGATAATTTTCTCTTTGATGCTATATTGCATACATACGACCCTATGTCTGACTTCGAAAGACTAAAAGCATCTCCTGCGACTTTCAAGCAGCAGCGGAATAACTATCCTTTGCGTAGAGAGTATTTTGCTTATAAAATAAATGCTGATATTTTTTCTGATGTGAGGCAATCCCTTCTGGACTTCGGTTTTGCTGAATAATTATAAATTAATGTTCCTGGTTATTTCCTTATTTTACGATTACAAGTTGTTGCTCATTAACTGAATTCCAAGTCTTTCAGCTTCCTCATATTTTTTCTTGTCGAAAGAGTACAAATTGGGCGATTTGTGAGCTCCTACTTTCCGTGTTTCATTCAATGCTTTTATAAAGCCAATAGAGAGCATTTTGCGCTGGAAATTTCTACGGTCTAGTTCTCTTCCTAATATTGCCTCATAGATACTTCTTAATTCGGGCATTGTGAATTTTTCGGGTAAAAGTTCGTAACCGATAGGTATGAATCCAATTTGTTTGCGGAGGGTAGAGAGAGCGGTTTCAAAAATAATCTTATGTTCCGGGTGTAAATCTGAGATATTATTTATTTCGAACCATTCGATATGTTCAGTATCGTTATCTTCGACGAGTTGTGCATCTCCTGATTTGATAAGGGCAAAATAGGCCAGACTAATTTCACTAAGTATTTCGGGGTTTTCGTTTTCTTCTTGTTTTTTATCTTTTCTCCCAAAGAATGAGAACTGCTTCAGATAGGTATCGCTTAACCCTGTTTTTGCTTTTAAGATCCGGCGTGCCGTTTCATCCGGTATTTCATCTCTTGTTATAAGCCCTCCGGGAAGCATCCATTTTTCGCCGACACTGGGTTTGCATAGTAAAACTTTGAGGCTTCCTGAGTGAAATCCGAATATTGTACAATCGACCGAGATATTAAGATTGAAAATATCCTTTTCTTTTCTCTGAGGCTCGGCAGTAGATTTTTCTTTTTTCATAAAAATTAGAGTTATTGTAGCTTTGTGTTGTAAGTGTTTGTGCTGTCTTTTTTATTATCCAGATAATAGATGTGAAATTCGGCTTTCTCTTTAGCTGTTTTAAGGCTATCGAGCTGCAACATCATTACTGATAACTGATACGATTTGGAAATCGCCGACTTTACCTGTTGCGATAAAGTATATGTATACCTTCCTTGTCCATCTAAAGTGACCGATAAAGGATTATTGGTATTTGAGAAAATGAACTTTGCAATTCCATTTTCCTTACTACCTGAGAATCGGATTACTTCATACGTTTTGCCCATGTTTGAGAAGCGATAGTTCAAACCATCGTCGTTTACAGGTATAGACTCTGCGAATGAGCCATCTTTTGACAAAATCTTTATCTTATTATGTTTTTGTCCGCCAATAAATACACTTTCAATATATAACTGTCCATTTTCTTCTACTCCCGAACGAAGAGTTGTAGATGTAATAGATGAGGTTACACTCTCTTTTGGAATATAGCTTCCTGTTTCTTGGTATTGCTTGTTTTGTTGAAAGCTAAACTTCGTTTTCTCTTGTTCTACTTTGGGTTCAAAAGAAGATATAAGCGAATCGCATTGCGCTATTATTTGCTCGTTCTCTCCTCTGCGAATCGAGTCTAACAGCAAGATCCCTGCCTGTAATTGTGGAAAAGCTTTCGGGTGATTTGCTTTCAGGCTATCAAGAGTCTGTTTAGCTAAAGCGTATTCAGCCTGCGAATAAAGCTGTCGGGCTGTATTTAATTGTCTTTGTGCTTCTTCGTTTTCAGATGTACAAGCGAATAGTAAAAATGACAAAAGTATAAATATACTTCTATAATAAGTTTTCATTGGACTACACTCTGTATAAGTATTCTGGGAAATTGTACTCATGTAATTTTAGGCTAAATTACAAATTAATTTTTAATTTAACATTACTATTGCCTAATAATTGTCTATATTACACTATACGGTATTGGTATCCACCTATTTGATAGTGATAAAGCTATTTATGTTTTAGTCTGAAAATACTATGCCGCTGAGTGTTTGGAGTCTAGTCCGTTATGGGATATGTGTTTTTTTATTTCTTTACTCTTGTCAGTTCATGTTTGAGCATATAGTTAGCAGTTTGAAACATGGCTGCTGAATATAAGTTCATGCTATCTGCTTTCTGTTTGAATTGAGAAAGAACATTCTCGCTACTATTTTCACTATATTCATATAACCCATCTATCTTCGATTTGAAGTTATAAGTATAAAAGTATTTATCATCGATACATCCAAGCGCATTATCAGAAGAGAAAAACATATACGGACGTTTTGTCTTGAACATGTCTACCCCAAAAGTATTATTCATGTACGAACGGTCTAGTAAACCCATAATGGTAGGGAATACATCAACTTGTCCTCCCGGATTGGAAACCGTTGTGGGCATATCTGTAAACGCCGGAGAGTATATGATCAGTGGGATATGGTTTAGCGAAAGAGGCATTTCATAGGTTTGTGTGCCCACTATTTTTCCATGGTCTCCAAGCAGTACAAATATTGTGTTTTTAAACCAGCTTTGTTTTTCTGCATCAGTAAAAAATTGTCGTATAGCATCATCTGCAAATGCTACTATTTGGAATTCGGGTTTTGTGCTTACATTTTCAAATTTTTCAGGTACAATATATGGAGGATGATTGCTCACTGTGAGTATTGTTGCAAAAAAAGGAGATGACGTCGGAGCCTTTTCATTTATTTTGTTCAGCGAATAACTGAGTAGAAAATCATCTGCAACACCAAAGCTGTTTTTTCGCATTTTGGGTGGATAGTTTTCTTGAGAATATATTTCTTCAAATCCATTTTCCAATAAGAAAGCATTCATATTGTCATACTGGGACTCGTGCGGCATGAAGAACATCGTTTTGTAATTTTGCTCTTGTAACGTATTTGGCAACCCCTGGCATAAAGGGATTGTTACATTTTTCATCATGTTCTTATCAAACAAGGCCGGTAGTCCGTACAGTGTGGCTAAGATGCCATGATTGGTATGTGTGCCGGCTGAATAAAAATGATCGAAATAATATGATTTCTTTATAAGCTGGTTGAGAAATGGAGTTATTTCTTTTCCGTTTTCTGTGACTTTTAGCAGATCGGCAGACATCGATTCCATGAGTATGACGACGATATTCATCTCTTTTGCCGGACTTTCTGCTTTAATATATCGGGCAATAGGCGACTTTTGCTCATCAGCCGGATTTAGTCCGAAAAACTTCTGTGTATATGAAATAGCGTCTTTTTCTGAAATAACATTGTCTATGCTATGATGAGTTTTCGATGATTCGATAACATCCCGCAAGAAATAAAAAGAAGGGTTTATGCCCAACTGATTTAAGAATGAATTGTTGCAAAAGTAAGCTTGGCTTGTTTTTATCGGATTGTATCCGAAACGCCCCCTGATACCCAATATGCATAGTATGGCAAGGATAATACAAGTGGGAATGTAAATGAAATATTCTTTTCCTTTTATATTTTCTTGCTGTAGTTTTAAAAGCCTTTTGCTCAATTTGAAAATCAGATATCCAAAAGCGATGACTACCAGAAGAAAAACACCCATATATATGTAATATGATGTTTCTTCGAATATCATTTTGGCAGTTGTACTGCTTTCTTCATTCCAATTGAAGATAGAACTGTTCAGATGTTTGAAGAAATAAGCGAAGTAAGGAATGTCTGCAAAACCAATCGCAAAAACCACTGTATAGATCAGTATATAGTATACATTGAATGAACTGAACGTAATTTTATTTACTTTATTAAAAAGACCCAGAATGCAAATAACTACGAGTGGTAATGCTGAGATGTAGCATGCTATAACATTGTCGAACCAAATACCTCGGAGCAAAGCTGAGAAAATCCAACTGGCTTTTGAGGTTACACTTTCTATATGTTGCAGATTTGTGAGTAATAATAAGGTACGTTGCAGTGACATTATGATTAATGCCATTATATGTATCGACAATACATATAGAATGCTTATTTTGATTTTTTTCATCGGAATACATACAGAAGCTGTTTAAAAGCAAACACTATGAGGTGTAATTGCCTTATTAAACAGCTTCTTATCTTTGTATATTAGTTAAGTTCTATCAAACAGGAATAGTATTCTACCAAGCAAATAATGGATAATCTTTCATTATTCCATTTACTTTCTCACGTACAGCTTTTATTACTTTTCCGTCTTCCGGATTAGAAAGAACTGTATCTATCAATTCCACTATTTCTCCCATCAAAGGCTCCTTTGCTCCACGTGTAGTGATTGCCGGAGTACCGAATCGAAGACCTGATGTAAGGAATGGACTGCGACTATCGAACGGAACCATATTCTTATTGGTGGTGATATCGGCTTCTACAAGAACTTTTTCGGCAAGCTTTCCTGTCAGTTCAGGGAATTTTGGACGCAAATCTATAAGCATAGAGTGATTGTCTGTTCCTCCTGATACTACTTTGTAGCCTTTATCCATAAAAGCTTGAGCCATAACAGCCGCATTCTTTTTCACTTGAGCCTGATAAACTTTGTATGAAGGATCGAGAGCTTCGCCAAATGATACCGCTTTAGCTGCAATCACATGCTCTAGCGGCCCGCCTTGAATACCCGGGAATACTGCCGAGTCTAGCAATGCAGACATCATGCGTACTTCTCCTTTCGGAGTTTTCTTGCCCCAAGGATTTTCAAAGTCTTTGCCTAGCATAATTGCACCACCACGTGGTCCACGCAATGTTTTGTGAGTTGTTGTAGTCACAATGTGTGCGTGAGGAAGAGGATTGTTAAGCAATCCTGCTGCAACCAGTCCTGCCGGGTGAGCCATATCTACCATAAATATAGCACCTATTTCGTCGGCTATTTTGCGGATACGTGCATAATCCCAGTCGCGAGAATAGGCCGATGCTCCGGCGATGATAATTTTAGGTTTCTCTGTACGGGCAACTTCTTCCATTTGCTCGTAGTCTACTTGCTCTGTCTCTTGTTTTACATTGTATTCCAATGCATGAAACATCAATCCTGAGAAGTTGACAGGCGAACCATGTGATAAGTGTCCTCCGTGTGAAAGGTTCAGTCCAAGGAATTTATCTCCGGCCTGCATACAAGCAAGGAATACTGCTGCATTTGCCTGAGCTCCCGAGTGTGGTTGTACGTTAGCCCACTCCGCTCCGAATATTTCTTTTAGCCTATCTATAGCTAGCTGTTCGCTAAGGTCTACAATTTCGCATCCCCCATAATATCTTTTGCCCGGATACCCTTCTGCATATTTGTTTGTTAAGCATGATCCCATAGCCTCCATTACTTGTTCACTGACAAAGTTTTCAGAGGCGATAAGTTCAATCCCTTTCAGTTGTCGTTGATACTCTTTTTCAATAATATCAAAAATGGCTGTGTCTCTTTTCATAAACTGATAAAATTATGAGGTAAATAAATCATCGAGCAAAGGTAACTATTTTAGTAATTTATATCGTAGTCTTTTCTTTAATTATTTTCTTGATGTAAAAGCTAGTTTGTATCTTAGATGCAGAAAATATATAATTTTTCGGAGGAAGATTTTTCCTTTAAGGAAATGGATAAAAATATTGTCTCTGTGTATATCGCATATAAGAAATATTAAACTTTATCTATATATACTGGTGTTTTTGCAAAGAGAAAAGTGACACTTAAAAACATACAAATAACTGTCACCTTTGTCACCTTTTGGTGAGATATATGTTGGTAAGTTGTTTAAAATCAAATATAATAGGCGTATAAAGCGTTAGGTGTATAATAAAGCATATATTGAATGAAATTATTCGAAAATAATAAAATACTATTCAGGTATCTGTTTGTAGTCATTGCTCTTCTTATTGTGGTGGCATCTCTTATCGTGTCACATTTTTTGGTCGAGAATCTGTCGAAAGAAGAGAGAAATAAAATTGAGATTTGGGCTGAGGCTACAAAAGAAATGGCTAGCAATGCTGAAAATATGAATATGAATCTGGTTGCTCAGATACTGAAAAGTAATACGACGATACCTGTTATACTATACGATAAAAAAGAGAATTTTTATACTTCGGCAAACATTGATCTCCCCGAGCTTGACGATCAGATTTTTCTGAAGCAAAGAGCAGAATCTTTTAAGAAAAGACATGAGCCGATCATCATTGAAGCTGAGGGGTTCGATCAGTACATATATTATGATGATTCGTATACGTTAAAACAATTGCAGCTATATCCTTATGTTCAATTGGGTGTGCTGTTTATATTTATGATTACAGCTTTCTTCGCTCTGTTTACTACTATGAGAATGGAGCAGGATCGTCTGTGGGTAGGGTTGTCTAAAGAGACTGCTCATCAGTTAGGGACGCCTATTTCTTCTTTGTTGGCATGGCTGGAATATCTGAAACTCAAAGAAACGGATCAGTCTATTGTAAGAGATATGGAGAAAGATGTAGACCGACTGCAAATGATTACGGATCGGTTTTCTAAAATAGGTTCGGTTCCTGCCTTAGAATCTCAAAATATGGTAGATATAATTCATCGGTCGATTGCTTATCTCGAAAAGCGGATATCAAAGAAAGTTGTTTTTGTTGTCGAGCTGTCAGATAAGCTTCTCTATGCACAGGTGAACGAGCCATTGCTAAGCTGGGTAATAGAAAATCTTACCAAAAATGCCGTTGATGCTATGAGCGGACAAGGGCAAATAATATATCGGCTTTCTGAAAAAGGGAAGTTTGTATCCCTCGATATACAAGATACAGGGAAGGGAATTCCCAAATCTAAGTTCAGAACTATTTTCAATCCCGGTTATACAACAAAATCTAGAGGCTGGGGGCTCGGACTCTCATTGGCGAAGCGTATCATTGAGTCTTATCACAAGGGGCGGATTTATGTCAAAACATCAGAAATCGGTGTGGGGACAACATTCTGTATTGAGTTAAAAAAGGCTGAATAGTGTCATCCGGACAACTTTTTAACTGTTAAATCGGATAATTTTCTTATTTTTGTCGCAATTCAATTTATTTTTAATAATTCTATAAAGACTGATGACTAAATTCTCAAAAGCCTTTTGGGTCGCCAACACAGTTGAGCTGTTGGAGCGGCTAGCGTATTATGCAATTTTTATTTCATTAACCTTATATCTATCCAATGTATGGGGTTTCAATGATGTTGAGGCCGGTATTATCGCCGGTTCGTTTTCTGCATTGTTGTATTTCTTACCCACATTTGTTGGTGCATATTCCGATAGAATCGGTTTCCGTAAAGCTATAATGGTTGCCTTTGCTCTTCTTACCGTCGGGTATTTCGGGCTGGGCTTAGTGCCTACTCTTTTGGAGAGTGCGGGGCTTGTTCAATATGGTGCTGCCAATGCAGTAGGACTAGAGTCCGGCGCTAAAGATAGCGGACTGGTAATAGAAACTTTCCGTTCCTTTTTTACCTCTTTAGGAGTCGGTAACTTTGACAGATACACTACGTTTACAGGTCTCAGAGAAAGTATGCAACAATGGACAATTGTTCCTATACTGTTGCTGATTGTTGTGGGTGGAGCTTTTATAAAATCAGTGATTTCGGGTACTGTGGCTAAAGAAACGACTACCGAAACTCGAGCAAGAGGTTTTGCTATTTTCTATATGATGGTGAATATCGGAGCTTTTACAGGTAAGACTGTAGTCGATCCGCTTCGCAAAAGTATTGGAGATCAAGGGTTGGTATATTTGAACTATTTCTCGGGAACGATGACTTTAATTGCTCTTGTTATTGTTTTCTTTATGTATAAGTCGACACAAACGGCAGGACAAGGTAAGAGCCTTTCGGAGATATGGCAAGCCTTGATAAAGGTGTGTAAGAACGGACGCCTTGTTGCTTTGATACTTATCACCAGCGGTTTCTGGATTGTACAGCAGCAGATGTATGCCTCTATGCCTAAATATGTAATCCGTATGGTAGGAGCCGATGCTTCTCCGGGATGGATTGCTAACGTAAATCCTTTCTTTGTCTTCCTGTTGGTAAACCTGATTACCACGATAATGAAAAAGCGCTCGCCGTTATCGTCTATCATGGTAGGTATGTTTATTATACCTTTCTCAGCACTGATCATGTCCTTTGGAAATATAATGGGTGGTGAACCTATTTCTGTATTTGGACTGACGACCATACATCCTGTAACGCTTACCCTTATTGTGGGTATCGCTTTTCAGGCCATAGCTGAATGTTTTATTTCTCCTCGTTTTCTCGAATACTTCTCATTACAATCGCCTAAAGGAGAAGAGGGGCTTTATCTTGGGTTCAGCCATTTACATTCATTCGTTTCCTCGTTGGTCAGCTTTATTGTTGCCGGTTTCTTATTGGAAAGATTTTGTCCCGATCCACTGTCGGAGCGCTTTGCCAATTCTACCAACTTTGCCGCTGATTATGCGGCAGCTACTGCCAACGCTCATTACCTTTGGTATGTATTTTTTGCCATAGGGCTAGTTTCGGCCATTGCTTTGGTTATTTACGGCATAGTCGTGAGACGAATAGATGCAAAGAAAGTGATAGAATAATTTATAGATAGTGAAAATATCAGAATCCTCAGAAGCATTTTTTCTGGGGATTTTTTTGTTAAAAACTCTATTTTATCATATTTTATATAAAAAAGTGTGATTGTTCGATATTACATGTATTTTTACAGGATTATAAAGATATCATCAACTTAACAAGAATCTTATGGAAGGCTTTCTGATATTATTAGTTATCATTATTTTTATCGTTATAGTTGTATTTCCAATTATCATATATGTAAAAGTAAGTTCTATTCGGAACGATATTGAATATTTGAACAATAGTTTCAATGACCTTAACTTCAGACTAACAAGTTTTTTCAAAGAAGCTGGTTCTCTCGAAGCTGTAAAAGAAAGGTTTGAATCAATTGATGAACTATCGGCTATAGAGAACGTAAAACAAACAAATGCAGAAATCAAGGAGCCGGAGGTGGTAGAAGAAGCTCCTCTTTCTGATATTCATGTAGCTGCGTTCAAGCAAAAGATGACTGATAACGAGCCTGTTGAGGGGATTGTATCAGTAGTCGATGAACTGAAAGAACAAACTGTTCCTTCGATTGCAGCCTCTATTAGTCATGAAAAAGAAGATGTTAGAGAGGGGATACTTCAACCATCCGAATCAGCTCCTATAAAGGAGGCTATAGAGCCTGAACGAAACTTTATAGAAAGATTGCTTGGTGAAAACTGGCTGAGCAAAATAGGAATTGTAACTTTGGTATTGGGTATTGCCTTCTTTGTGAAGTATGCTATAGACCGAGATTGGATCAACGAAATTGGACGTGTAGGTATAGGGTTACTTACCGGAGGTATAATCATTGGTATAGCTCATAAGCTCAAAAAACAATACCATGTTTTTTCTTCGATACTGGTAGGCGGTGGTATTTCAGTCTTTTATATTACAATTACACTGGCATTCAGAGAATATGAATTGTTTAGCCAACCCATTGCTTTTGTATTGCTTATAGCCATAACAGTTTTCTCCGTTATTCTCTCACTCTTATATGACCGTAAAGAATTAGCCATATTTTCCTTGCTTGGTGGATTTGCATCACCACTGATGATAAGTACAGGAGCAGGAAATTATATTGTATTGTTCTCTTATATATTTATTCTGAATACAGGTATGCTTGTCATTTCTTTTGCTAAGAACTGGCGTCTTATAGGTATTATGTGTTATATGCTTACTTTGGGATTCTTTTGGAGTTGGTTGTTAACCGCTTATCGAAATCAAAGTTTAGTACTTGTTACTCTGTTTACTGTATTGTTTTTCGTGCAGTTTTATCTATTGGCTATAATAGATCACCTGAGGACAGAAAAAAAGGTTACGACCTATCAGAGTTTTCTTATATTATCCAATAACCTGTTTGTATTCCTTGCCTGTTTATATGTGTGGAATCAATGTCAATACGATGTAAGGGGGCTGATAACAATAGCTTTGGCGGTGTTAAATGCAATTGTTATGTTTACCTTATTCCGACGTAGCGAAGTGGATCGGAACCTCATATATCTGATTATAGCTGTAGTGATGACTTTTGTCAGTCTCGCTATTCCGATACAGCTCAATGGACATGTTATTACCATGTTTTGGGCTGCTGAGGCTGTTGTCTTGTTATTGCTGTGGCGTAGATCACGCATTAATGTGTTTTGGTTCGGCTTTGGCGTTATCTGTTTGCTGACTGTAATATCTTATGTGATGGATGTTCACGAAACTTATTCTTACGATTCCGAATTACCAATATTGGTGAATAGGATATTTATCACAGGAATAGTGGTAATAGTTGCTTCTGTCATTTGTTTGTTTATCTTGAGAAAAGAAGATCCTGATATGGAAATCGAAATACGAGGATTTGATTTATTATCCGTCGGTGCTGTAGTCAATGTATTTAAATATGTTCTTATTACCTTGGCTTATGTAATGCCATTCCTAGAGTTAAATTATCAATTAGAACGTTTTACGGATGTTGAGTTTTACTCGAGCTTTAGGTATTTGTGCATGGCTACGTATACCGCATTGTATGTCGCATTATTGGCTTTTATATACAGGAAAAAAGCGTCGGCAGCTTTTACTTATGTTTTACTGCTTGCTTCTATGATTTGTTATGGCGCTTTCTATTCATATATGGCTATAGACCTGCGCTTCGATATATTTTCTTCCGGAATGTATAGTACAGTTCACTTTCTGATACACTATCTATCGCTGCCGGCGGTTATATATATAGCTTACCTGCTTGTGAGAAACATAAAATCATTGCCTCAAGAATGGTTCTCTTCTATATGCTGGGTGTTGGTTGTCTTGTGTGTAGTGATATTAAGTATAGAAACCGATCATATCATCATCGCATTGCTTGGGAATGCAGAGAGTTATGACTTCTTACTGTATGACGTCCATACCTTTGGCTATCCTATCTTATGGGGTATTTTAGCAATGATTTTGATGATATGGGGCTTGAATATCAAAGAGGTATTGTTGCGTAAAATATCACTGATATTCTTTGGTATTATTATACTCAAGTTTTACGCTTACGATGTGTGGCATATGTCACAGGCCGGCCGGATCGTATCGTTTATTATTTTAGGGGTTATCCTGCTGTCGGTATCCTTCTTGCAACAGAAGATAAAGATATTGGTAAAAGCTGATGGAGTAGAAAAAATTGAAGAAAATAAGGAATAAAAACCAAGCCTGATGAAAAAAATAATATTTACATATCTGCTTTCTCTTTTTGTCTTTCAAGTCTATGGACAGTCACTTTGGCGTGCTGATGTAAAACCAGTAGAAGAAAAAGGGTATTATAATATAGAGCTCGATCAGCATATAATAGCGAAGTCTGTTGCGTCTGACTTATCCGATTTGAGGATATACAATAGTAAAAATAAAGAGATCTCTTATTTTCTTCGAGCGGTGAGTCCGGTGCAGGAAGTAAGTCGATTTGAAAGCTATTCATTAAAGCAGAATATTGAAAAGGATAGTCTTAATATTGTTGTTATAGATAATACAAAGTTAGATGATATAAGTCGTTTTTATATTTTTATACGTAGTGCCGACGTTAATAAATATGCTTCGGTGAGAGGGAGTAATGATTTGTTGCAATGGTATATTGTAAAGCAGAAGACTCACATCTACAATCTGGAGCATAAGGCGGATAATAACGAAGATGCTTTACTGCTCGATATTCCCCAAGGAAACTATAAGCATTATGAGATAACGATTGAAAATGATCAAAACAGTCCGTTAAAAATATTAAGGGTAGGAAATTATGCAAGCTCAAATATTTATGGACAGTTCTCCGAAATCAATCTGGGTCGTTTCGTAGCTAAGGATAGTATAAACAAGAAAACATATATCAGTTTTCCCGATTTGCAGGACACATATAAGATCAATCGACTGGAGATATCGGTACAAAGCGATGCTCATTATTTGCGACATGTTCTTTTGTCTGATACAATTAACAAAAAGTCTTTAAAGTTCGATTTGTCTTCCAAAACGGATAACTCTTTCATCGTCGATTATTTTCCTCTTGGCAAGCACACTTTTATAGCTATTGAGAATAATAATAATCTTCCGTTAGATATTGTTTCAATCAAAGTGTATGGATTGAATCGTTATTTGTGCGCTTATCTAGAGAAGGGTGAAAAATATTATTTGGAGGTTGGTATGAGATATAAATCATCACCTGATTATGATATAGATCACTTTAAGAATGATATTCCTGTAGATTTGCCTATTGTTAAAACGGAGAATCTTTCACAGATTAATATGCCGGTTGCAGTTCCTGAAAGGCAGCCGTCACTGATCGAAAAGCCTCTTTTTTTATGGGTGGTTATTATTCTAATTGGCTTATTCCTGACATTTGTCTGTTACAAGACTATCAAAGAGATGAAGAAAAAATAGGGCAGAAGCCAAATCAGGTTATGTCTTCTATTCTAATTTATCTTATATACGTGATCTCTGATATGGATGTGCTCTTTAATATGGAAAGTGACAATAAAAAACAAGTAAAAAAGTGTCACTTTTGTCACCTTTTTCTAAAGCTATCAAGATAGCGGGGGGTGCTAACACCAAAAAGCGAAAAAATAGAATTATCTTTGCACGCATTTTATACTCAAATAAAGATCAATGGCCAGAAAGAAAAAAGAACTTCCGTTAATAGAAAATGTAGAGATCGTAGATGTAGCCGCAGAAGGCAAAGCTATAGCTAAGGTAGATGATTTGGTTGTGTTTATACCATACGTTGTGCCGGGCGACGTGATCGATTTGCAAATAACCCGCAAGAAAAATAAATATGCGGAAGGGAAGCCTGTCCGTTTTATCTCATACTCACCAAACCGTACAGAAGCATTCTGTGAACATTTCGGTATCTGTGGCGGCTGTAAATGGCAAGTCCTGCCCTATGCGGAGCAATTAAAGTATAAGCAAAAGCAGGTTGAGGATAATTTGACGCGTATAGGAAAAATAGAGTTGCCTGATATTCATCATATATTAGGTTCGGAAAAAACACAGTTTTACAGAAACAAATTAGAGTTCACTTTTTCGAATAAAAAATGGCTTACCTTGGAGCAAATCAATTCCGGTGAAAGTTTTGATAATATGAATGCGTTGGGCTTTCACATTCCGGGTATGTTTGATAAAGTATTGGATATAGACAAATGTTGGCTACAAGAAGACATTTCTAATCAGATCCGCAATTTTATACGTCAATACTGTTATGATAAAAACTATACCTTCTTTGATTTAAGAAATAGAGGTGGATTGATGCGCAACCTTATTGTACGGACATCCACAACGGGTGAACTGATGGTGATTGTTGTATTCTATGATGATGAAAAAGAACAACAAGAAGACTTATTGACGGCTGTTGCCACAGAGTTCCCTCAAATAACGTCATTACTCTATATTGTCAATCAGAAAGCGAATGATACTATAACAGATCAAGACGTTCTGGTATGGAAAGGAAATGATTGTATATATGAAGAGATGGAAGGCTTAAAGTTTAAGATAGGTCCTAAGTCTTTTTATCAGACAAATAGCGAGCAAGCTTATAATTTGTATAAAATAGCACGTGATTTTGCAAACCTATCCGGCGATGAACTTGTATATGACCTTTATACAGGTACAGGTACTATTGCCAACTTTGTAGCCTCTAAGGCAAAGAAAGTGGTAGGAATAGAATATGTAGAGGATGCTATCTTGGACGCGAGAGTTAATTCCCAAATAAATAAGATAGATAACACGCTGTTTTATGCGGGAGATATGAAGGATATTCTTACACAGGACTTCATCAATGAGCATGGACGCCCTGATGTGATTATCACAGACCCTCCACGTGCAGGTATGCATGATGATGTGATAAAGACAATTCTTTTTGCCGAGCCCGATCGTATTGTATATGTTAGTTGTAATCCGGCTACTCAGGCACGTGACCTGTCTTTGTTGGACGAAAAATATAAAGTGGACAGAGTACAGCCTGTAGATATGTTCCCTCATACACATCATGTAGAGAATGTAGTATTGCTGGCGAAGAAATAAGAATTCGTTAAAAGCAGAGAAAGAGATAATACTCGTTGGAATATACCTCTTTCTCAGCTTTTAAGAATTATCTCTTTTTATACTCTATTCTTTTTTCTTAAATAAGGATATTATCCAAAGCAGTACGATTGCTCCTATAGTAGACATTACCAAGTTGCCGAGAATACCGTTTACATCCAACCCGAGCAGCGTAAATATCCATCCACCTAGTAATCCTCCGACAATACCGACTATAAGGTTTAGTATAAGTCCGAAGCCACTGCCTTTCATAATCTTGCCAGCTATAAATCCGGCAGCTATACCTATTATTATTGACCAAATGAATTCCATACTCTTTTATTTTTATGTTAATAAAATTGAACTCTATCTTTTATAACACGCTTAATAAAGATATGGTTTGCTTCTTGCATTATTTCTTAATATAACTTTGCAGATTTTTTACGTATTTGTCAAATGCATCTATGCCTGTTTGAGTTATTTTGCAAACGGTGCGGGGTTTCTTCCCATCAATGAATTTGCGGACGTTGATATATCCGGCTTCGCTTAATTTTTCTATTTGTACGCTCAAGTTACCCGCAGTTGAACCTGTCTTCTCTCGGATAAAGACAAAGTCAGCTTCTTCTACAGATAGCAGCAATGATATTACTGCCAGTCGCAGTTGCGAGTGTAAGAGTGGATCAAGATCTTTAAACATTTTTAACGGCTTTACGGTTTGCTATATGCCCCGGTACACAAAGTCCAAGGATAGCACATATACCCAAAATAATAAATTGAATATCACCACTGGCAAAAATATAACTTAATGTGCACACTAAGGCTCCTCCCCAAAAAATACATGCTCCATAAAGGTATGGTCTGAATCGGCAAGCGATAGAAGTTGTAAATTGTGCTGCACCCATCATTGTTAAAATAATGGGAGTTATAAGGATTCCCAGAAAGCCTGAGTGTAAGGCGTATGCTGTTCCATAAATAGTTATAAGAAAGATCGCAACAGATATGGCAAATGCATTCCAGATGTGTCTTACTATTTTATCTATATGTGTTTTCACTGTCGCACTTCTCGAATATCTCCTCTTTATTATTCTTGATATTATTATCATTGGTATCATTGTTAGCCAAATCCAGAATGATTGATTCGGATCGTCTAATGTATGGATGAGGATGAAATTGGCAAAAGCGGTTGCAGCCACCACATATCCACTGAATATACTCGTTCTAATGCCTCCTTCCTGAAAATTGTTTCTCGCTTGCGAGATCATTTCATTGATAAGCTTCATGCTATCTTGTTCGGTGAAATTATTTTCCATTATGCCGGTATTATTTTATTTATTGCACTTCTCTGAAATTTGTATCATAAAAGCTTCGCCCCAATGCGGTTTTTCTATTGTTTTTTGTTCTTTCTGATATAATGACTTTGCCTTATTTATCTCTTCACAAAAATCACGTTTCGAGCGAATAAAGTCAGGTAAAAAACTTTCATAAAAAGCTAATAAAAAGATTGGTCTCGGATTCTCCGGATTCAGCTTTATAGCCTTCTCATAGTTACTGATTACATCATTAAAATATTTTTGTCCATTTACTGCCGGATTAGTCATCGATAATCCATTGTAATAATACCCATACAAAGTACTGACTTCTGACTTGTCAGCATTGGTAAATGAATTTAGCTTGTCAAGACTTGCTTTTACCGTTTCGAGAATGGCTTCATTGTTTTCTGCCTTTGGGTTGTAATATGTCATTTGTATTCCCGTGTATGCTACATAGTAAAGAGGTAGCCATTCTTTGTCATATTTCAAAGATATCCGTTCGAATTGATTCCGGATTGTTTGTAACTCGTTTACTGATTTGGCAGAATCTAATTTTAATACTGTTTTCTCCATTACTTTCAAATAGGTTGAATCAGTATTTGTTATTGCTGATAAAGCCATTGGTGCAATTAGTATTGCTATACAAAGATAAAATTTAAACGTTTTCATAAGAATATAATTAAGGGTTAATGTTTTATTTTAGAATGTTGCCGGATCGTATGCTACTTTTCCACTTATTGTCCAGAAGAATCCGATGAAGAAGAAATTGTTTTGATACGACTTTATAGATTTTGCTTCATATCTGCCCGATGTATTCGGGTTCGGATTATAATCATACCCATATATATTCGTTCTGCCAAGAATGTTTGAGGCACTCGCATATATGATTAGCCTTTTGTGTGCCAATACAGTCCAGCTAACATCCAAAGAGTTATAAGCGGGAGTTGTTTCGTTCATTACACCGGGTAAATTAGGATTGTGATATGCACGTCCACTGGCAAATCGGTTTGTTACTCCGATTATGCTTTTTAACTTTTCGTTCGAATACCTTAGAATGACCGATGCGTTATGTTTTGTCGTAAATGGCGGCATAATTTTTTCATTGTATTCGGCATACTTTCGCTTCGAATCATTGTATGAATACGATAGCATATATTCTAAGGATTGCTTGTTTCCTGTTCTGAACCCATCTTTATACATTAGGTCTACACCCTGGCTATATCCATGTCCATCAGAGTGATAAAAGTCGTCATATATGGTAGTCAGTTTGTTGTATTTCTTGTGATAAACTTCGACCCTGAATACTCGATAATTTGTAATTGTATTCTGTGCACTCAGTATATATTGCGTTGTATTCTCTTGTGACAGGTGATTGTTGTAAATCAAATTTTCGTTGGGAGAAGTCTGCTGATATTTTCCTGCGACAGCTGATAATACAATGTCTTTCTTTATATTGTAGTTTAAGGCAATGCGGGGAAGTAGTGCAAATGACTTGTCTAACGAAGCATACTCGATACGTGATGATGCGTTTAAGAGTAGTTTATCTGATAGGTTAAAATCATTGCTAACGAATAATCCTTCGATATTATGATTTACTTTTCTTTCTACACTCTTCTCGTCCAGATAAGTCATTTCATATTTTCTGATCAGAGCTTCTGTTCCTACTCCTAGCTTATACAAGCCGGAGAATCGTTTCTCTGCCTTTGTCTTTAGATGGAGCTCACTTTCATCCGACTTAAACAAGTCATTTGGTACTCTGGCATTATTTATATTCTTCTTATTCCAAGAATAAGCTACTCCGGCGAAGTAATTTATCCCATTGCTAAATCGCTTTTTGAATGTGCTGTTTAGGTATAGGTTATCTTCATCAAAATCTAGTTTGCGGTCAATATTGCTGAATGCGGGAGTCTCCTTTTTCTTAAAAAGAGTTTTGTCGTAAGTGAAATATGTTTTAAGATATGTTTTGTCTCCTAGCTTAAACCGAAGCTGATTGGCTGCCGATATTCCTTGATAATACTTATCCCAATCCGGCTTCTCGTCAGGGAATATCAGTTTTGTATATGGTTCAAGATTTGTATAGTTTACATCAAAAGAAGCTGATCCTTTATCCCACGATTTTGTTCCTCCCGTTCCCAAACCTACGCTAGTTAGACTCGCTCCTATCTTCGTAATAGTACTTTCGTCTTTAGTCGACAAGGGCAGTACGCTCGACAAACTTTGAGTATACTCCGGCGAGAAGCCTCCCGTTGAAAAATTTATCGCATCAAATATAAATGTAGAGTGCCTTCCCCTCACAGCTGTGTTTGCCGGCATGGATGTATATGGCGACATTACGTGCATCTCGTCTATATAGGTCTGAGTCTCATAGCTACTTCCGCCTCTTACTTGCAGTTTGCCATCTGTACCCGATATTTGAGCGCCGGGTAAGTTTGTTATCGATTTGTATAAATCTCCTTCCGAGCCTGCAGCTGTAACTAGATCGATAGCATTCTTTTTTTCCAGATTCGATTCTCCTTTTAGCTGGAAACTACCTGCCGTAACGACTACTTCATTTAGGTTTGTTAGGTCGGGCTTCAGGTTAATAGCTAAGTTGTTCAATTTCGAAACATCGGAAGTGATAGAGAACGGTTTATATCCTACAAATGAAGCTATCAGCGTAACAGACCCTTTCTCTTCAGTTTCTAAAACAAAGTGTCCGTTCTCATCGGTACTCGTTCCATCTACTGTGTTTTCTATATAAACATTTGCGAAAGCTATACCTTTGTTATTCTCGTCTCTTATATATCCTTGTATTTGAGACTGACTAAATGCCCTGACTGATAGCGTTAATAGAATTATTATTAGAGTTAACCGGAGTATCATATTTTTTTCCTTAAAGTGGTTTATAATATTTTATTCTGTAAATGTAAAGTGGTTTATATTATAAACCAAATTATTTTATAAATAATTGAAATAAATATTGTTCGTCTTGTCTAGTTTGTTGATTATATCTACATTTATAAGTGGATAATAAATCTAAAGATTATGGATGAACTGGTTACTTTAAAAAGCGCTGACTTTGAAGCTAATTTGGCTATAGCAAAATCATTTCTGATTGACAATGGCATAGACTGTGTTGTAAATGGAGAATATCTTACTGTTTACACCGCAGGGTTAGGTACAGCCAGATTACAGGTCAGATCGGAGGATTACAGGCGCGCCGCAGAGTTACTTATAGAAGGAGGCTTTGCTAAGCGAGAAGATTTTGACTTCGAGAAATATCAATAGAAGATGAAGAAGAGTTGAAGATTTATTCAACTCTTTTTCTTATCATTCCTTTGTATTCCGGGTCGTAATTCTGTATCCACCATTTATACATTATGGTTGCCGTAATACAATATATTCCTGCCTGTATCCAAAGAGCTATATATTCGAACCATACATCATTCAGAGTAGCTCCCATTGTGTTTATTTTAATGAACCCGTGAATGCCCGGTGTAGACGGAACAATGTATGCTATCGCCTTTATGGCTGTAGGTATCTCAGTCCAAGGCCAAGATATACCCGATATAAATATGAATATGACACTGGTGAATACAAACAACATCATTCCGAATTCACGCTGCGAGCAGAAGTAGGAGAGTGTCATTGTAAAGAATGTAGCCGACAACAGGAACGGCATAAGAAATGCTGCAATTGTCAGTGGGTCTCCTATCTGCGGAAACTTGAAGATATATGGTATTACTCGGAGCACCCATACCGAGATCAGCATGTATAAAGAGGCATAGCAAAAGGCTTTACCGATCGTTAGCTTTATGGCACCTACATTTTTGCCTTGGGCTGTGTGTGATGCTATTGTAAATCGTTTCTTGTCGTTGTGTGTGCCAACAATAGTAGCTATACCCAAAAACATTGTTTGCTGTATAATGAGTATAAGTATCGCAGGAACAAGGAAGCTTGCAAATCCATTCTGTGGATTATACATCGGAACCCATTCATTTTCTACTGTTTGCCGGGTAGTGGCATCTTCTTCCTGACTTCCGCTTCCGGTTTCAACTACGCGTATATCAGCACCCATATCCAGCGATACTTCGGTAGCGCTGAGTATCATTGCTTTGTAAAACAACAAACTGCTCATATCGGCATACACGCTGACTTTCGTTTGTTGCTGAGTATGTATGTCTTTGCTGAAGTCTCTGGGGATATACATTATCCCGTAAGCCTCTTTTCTTCGGAGAGCTTCACGGGCTTCTTCCATGTCCGAGGCGTATCCTATTACCTTTACATCGGCTGTGGCATCTACTTTTCTTTTAAATTCCCTTGAGAGCGAAGAGTTTGAATCATCTACTAATATAACTTTTACCTCATGTACAGTTTCGTTATTGTATATAAAGCTATACAGTACAGGATAGGCCAACGGTACTATAAAGAAGAGCAATATAACCGCCGGGTCTTTGAATATGACCTTTAGCTCGTTGATCCAAACATAATATATGTCAAGTAGTAATCTTTTCATAGCTCATATACGTTATCCTTCAGTAATTTTCTTACAGTACCGAAGAAGAATATTGATAGCAACACAAAGCCAAGCAGTGCCGCATAATGATACATGGAGTAGCCCACCGCTATGCCATTTAGCGCCTGATCTACATAGATAAGGAAAAAATGCCTTAGCGGGAATAAGTTGCTCAATGCACTGAGGCTTCCATCCATCGCCAATGTAGAGAATGAAAATCCTGTAATGGAGAATGATACCATTCCTATAAGGCTGGCTATGCTTAGGGCAAACCGGTAATTGCGGAATATTCCCAAAAGTATGACGCCTGCTCCCTGTGCTGCCAGAATGAGGCATGCATAATTAAAGAACATAGGCCAAAAACCATTATGCAATGGAAATCGATTGATGTAATAAAGGACTGCCACAAATAATAACGCTATCCCCATATATATGATCGTATATGGAAGTAGTTTCCCTATCATTACTTTGATGATGGAGTTGTCTCCCATAGACATAAGTTTTGGCCCGTTACCCGCTTTTATTTCCGAACCGAAAGCCGATACGGTAAACATCAGGATAATCAATTGCAATATACCCGGCAAGAGAACATTGTTCAGATATACCGAATAGTTGAGCCAAGGGTTTCCTGTGGGATGAGCGTCTATCGTAATCGGTTGCAAGATCGGCATAATCTGGTTTTCTGTATAACCCTTTGCCGTTGCAGTCTTTAGTCCTACTGAGGCCGAAGCCAGCGTAGATATTGTTTTCAAATCCTGAAATAGCAGGGAGCCCGATATCAAAAAAGCATTGTTGGTATAATAAACCAATTTGGGGCGATTGCCTGAAATTGCATCTTTCGTAAAATCTTTCGGAATAGTTAGTACAGCATATACTTCCATTCGCTCCATCTGATGCCTTGCTTCTTTAAACGAAAGGCTTTTATACTGTATATTCGTTTTTTCAAAAGCATCCAACTGGCGTATCAAAGAGCGTGTTGTAGTCGTATTGTCTAGGTCTACCACCGCAATAGGTATACGTGAGGGCAGCCCTGCGCTCATCATCCACATCAAAATAGTCATGGATAATAGCGGAGCAACGAATATCCCCCATATACATATTTTGGATGAGGATATACGTATCCACTCCCTTTTGAATATGGCTAGTATACCGGTTTTAGAGCTCATTTGTTATTCTTTAATGATAAGTGACATTCCCGGCAGTACATCGATTGCTTTGTCGTTGAATCGAGCTTTTACCTCAAAAGTCTTTCTATCGTACTGTCCTGTTGTTTTGGTGGCTTTCCATGCTGCATACGATCCCAAATCTTTGACATAGTATACGGTCATCTCTACTTCCTGATCCAGTGCCGGAACGTATGCCTTGAATGTCTTACCTATATCTTTATAGTTCTTTAGATGGTCTTCTCTGATGTTGAATGAACCCCACTTATCGTCTAGTTTAGCAACATTCATTATCGGAGCCCCTGTACCTACCAACTCTCCTTCGTTCGGAAATTTTTCCGTAACCTTTCCGTCAATAGGTGAGATCAGATAGCTTTCAGAGATGTAAGATGATACTTCTGCTACAGCACCTTTTGCTCTTTCCAATAAGGCAAAGGCCGCTTCTTTGTCTTCTTTTTCTGCACCGTTTACAGCCATGTCGTATTGAGACTTCGCGGCCTTTTCTGTTGCAACTGATGCGTTGTATTGTGCTTCGGCTTCATCTCTCTTTTGTGCGGTTACAACACCTTTGTCAAACAAGTTTTGAACACGCTTGTACGACTTCTGCGCTATGTCTGTTCCTACTTTAGCCTTTTGCCACATTTCGTATGCCCCTTGGATTTGCTCTACGCGTGCTCCTTTTATTGCTTTCTGGTTTTGTGCCGCAGCTCCTTGCTGTGCAGCATTTGCCTGTGCCAGCTTAGCATCGATGTCAGGGATGCTTAGTATAGCAAGAGTGTCACCTTTTTTCACATAGCTTCCTTCGTCTACCATATATTTTGCGATACGTCCGGGCACTTTGCTGGATATACGTACTTCGGTTACATCCGCTTCTCCTTGTATGATGTTGTCTTCTTGGTTGAGGAAGAAGAAACCGTATAAGCCAACTAGAATAATAACGGCGGCAAAAATCAGAATAGGTATGAGTTTAGAACCTGTTTTTTTGTTTTCTGTATCCATATCTTTATTTGTTACTTTTTTTCAAATATATATCGATTTGTTAATCAGTTGTTTTAGGTCTAAAAGGTGACAAAAGTGACACTTTTTTATTATTTTCCCTAATTGTATACTTTTATCATCTTAGTTCCTTATATATAGATAAATATAAGATATTTTTAAAACTTACGACCCAATGCTTTGTTCAGGTATATTCGGCATAAGATAATGTCGATCTGAGCATCTATCAGATCCGAGTGAGCTGATAACCAAGCTGTGTGTGCAGCTATAACATCCGATGAAGGGATTACTCCTTCCTCGAATCCTACGTTTGCGTATCTTAGATTTTCATCCGCCTTTTCTGTGTTTTTTTGCGCAGTCTTTAGCTTTTTGTTTGCTTCCGACAGTTTGTATGCTGATTGGTTTATTTGTAATTTAATTTTTTCCTTTGCATCCTCCATTTCAAATTGTTTGATGCGTGTTTCGGCTTTTGCTACATTAAGCTTTGCCGAATTAGAAGCAAAATTTAAAGGGACTTTTAGTAGTACTCCTACATTCCACATTCCGGCAAATTTATTTTCCAGACCGTCAAATAAGTTCGGATTTGTCCATAAATAGTTTGCTGTAAGTGCAACATTCGGCATAAACTCGGCTACTGCAATCTTTTCTTTCTTCCCATATATTTTTGTGGCTAGCTCGAGACTTCTTATCTCTGTCCTGCTCAATATGGCTTCGTCTATGTTGGGTATAGCATCTACACCTTCATCGGTTGCAATGTTTGTTATATTTTCATCTTTTAAAGTAAGCTGATCGTTGATTTCCAGTCCGCATATTTGAGCTAATAGCATTTTTGAAAGACTCAGCCCGTTTTCAGCTTTTGTAAGAGTCATCTCTGCCTCGTTTAGTTTTACGTTTACAGAGAGCCTGTCTGCTTTTGTGGCTACGCCCTCTTGCTCCATGGCTGAAATATCAGAGTCCATCTTTTGCATGAGTTTGACATACGATTCAGCCAACTTCTTCTTATTAGCTACTGATACAACCTGCCAATATGCATTGTCTACCTCCACGATAACCTCTGTCATCTGAGTCTCTTTCATTGTTTTGGCTAGGTCTTGGGCATAAGATCTCAGATCATTGTAAGCAACGATCTTTCCTCCCATAAACAACGGTTGTGTAAGCGTAAATCCTCCCGCCCATACGTTTTTGATGTCTACCTTTCCTAGATCATGAATGCTATTACGGATTTTGTCGTCTATCGGAATATTATTGCCTATTCCGGGAATCTCTATCGGGAGAGGTATGGATGTAGGTATGGCAGAAGATGGAATGAGGTACAAATTCTTCTGATTGCGCAAATATGCTCCCGTAAACGATATCTCGGGGAAGAATTTGGTAAGTGCATCCTTCTTCTCATAATATGCTATTCTCTCTTGCTCAGAAGCTATCTTGAGCGATTTGTTGTTCTCTATTGCAAGTTGTCGGCATTGCTCCAGCGATAGAAACTGTTGTGCCCAAACTGTGGATGCTATACTAAAAAAGAAAAATAAGGCTAATCCTAAACTCTTAGTATTCATATAGTGGTTTTATGTGTTGATTGCTTATGCAACTAAACTGCAAAATTAGATAGTCTTTTTATATATACAAAATGTACAGAGAACTTTCACTTTTATTTTAACACTTTAAACGAAAAAGGGTTCACTAATTAGTGAACCCTTTTATCAGAATATCAAAAAGATATTTATTTGTTATCTCCCGAAAGTTTTTCTTTCAATGCTGCAAGCTCTTCTATATCGCCTAATGTAGTTTTTTCTACGTTAGATTGAGTTGAAGTTTCAGCTTGTTCTTTCTTAGAAGATTTTTTTGCTCTTTTTTCAGCAGCAGCTTCTTTAGCTTCCGGTTTTTCATCTTCAAACACACGGCTGTGAGATACGATGATTCTTTTAGAGTCTTTGTTGAACTCGATTACTTTGAAATCAAGTTTTTCATCGATCTTAGCTTGAGAACCATCTTCTTTTACCAAGTGTTTAGGAGTTGCAAAACCTTCAACACCATAAGGAAGTGAGATTACTGCTCCTTTGTCAACCATTTCAACAAGAGTACCTTCGTGTACAGAACCTACAGTAAATATAGTTTCGAATACATCCCAAGGGTTTTCTTCAAGTTGTTTGTGACCAAGGCTTAAACGACGGTTTTCTTTGTCTATTTCAAGTACTTGTACTTCGATGTCAGCACCTATAGCAGTAACTTCGCTAGGGTGTTTGATTTTCTTAGTCCAAGAAAGGTCTGAAATGTGGATTAGTCCGTCTACGCCTTCTTCTATTTCGGCAAATACACCGAAGTTAGTGAAGTTGCGAACTTTTGCAGTGTGCTGGCTTCCGATAGGATATTTTTCTTCGATATTTTCCCATGGATCTGGTTTCAATTGTTTGATACCAAGAGACATTTTGCGTTCGTCGCGATCAAGAGTAAGCACTACAGCTTCTACTTCGTCGCCAACTTTCATAAAGTCTTGTGCACTGCGTAAGTGTTGAGCCCAGCTCATTTCTGAAACGTGGATCAAGCCTTCTACACCCGGAGCGATTTCGATGAATGCACCGTAGTCAGCCATAACCACAACTTTACCTTTCACCTTGTCGCCAACTTTAAGCTCAGCGCTAAGTGCATCCCAAGGGTGAGGAGTCAATTGTTTCAATCCTAATGCAATACGTTTCTTGTCATCATCGAAGTCAAGAATAACAACGTTGATTTTCTCATCCAATTTAACCACTTCTTCTGGGTGTTGTACACGTCCCCAAGAAAGGTCTGTAATGTGGATTAGTCCGTCTACGCCGCCAAGGTCGATAAATACACCGTAAGAAGTGATGTTCTTAACTGTACCTTCAAGTACCTGACCTTTTTCAAGCTTAGAGATGATATCTTTTTTCTGTTGTTCAAGTTCAGCTTCGATAAGAGCTTTGTGAGAAACAACAACGTTTTTGAACTCGTGGTTGATTTTCACTACCTTGAACTCCATAGTCTTACCTACAAATACATCATAGTCGCGGATTGGTTTCACGTCGATCTGAGATCCTGGCAAGAACGCCTCGATACCAAATACATCAACGATCATACCGCCCTTAGTGCGACATTTAATATAACCTTTGATGATTTCGTCTTTTTCAAGAGCTTCGTTAACACGATCCCAAGAGCGTGTAGCACGTGCTTTCTTGTGAGAAAGGATAAGTTGTCCCTTTTTGTCTTCTTGGCTTTCGATGTATACCTCTACTTCGTCACCAATTTTTAGATCCGGGTTATAACGGAACTCGTTCATAGAAACGATACCGTCTGATTTGTAACCGATATTAACAACAACTTCGCGTTTGTTCATAGCAGTTACTTTACCCATTACCACTTCTTTGTCGTTTACTTTGTTCAACGATTGGTCATAGGTTTCTACAAGTTCTTCTTTGCTCTTACCTGTGTAAGAGTCTCCTTTTTCGTACGAATCCCAGTCGAAATCTGCAACCGGTTGTACATTTTTTAAATTATCAATCATTCAAAATTAGATCTGGCACCAGTCCTGATCAGTATCATTAAAGAGTTAAACATTCTTGCTTCGAAAAGCGGTGCAAAGATATTGTTTTTCAATGTATAAAGCAATGCTTTTACCGAAAAATTTAAATGAAGAAAGCGGATGATTAACTTTAACCATCCGCTTTTATTTTATAGAGAGTGTTCTTATTGAACGATCAGTCCCAGAATGTGATAGAATACAATAGCCATCAGGGCACTAACCGGAATAGTCAGTATCCATGCTATCAATAAATCTTTGGTTACTCCCCAGCGAACAGCTGAAAGACGTTTTACTGATCCTACGCCTATTATACTACCTGTGATTACGTGGGTTGTACTTACCGGCACGTGCAGCATTTCGGATATATATAAGGTGATAGAACCTGCTGTCTGAGCACAGAACCCTTCGATAGGAGTGATTTTTGTAATACGGTTTCCCATCGTTTTCATGATTTTCCATCCTCCACAAACTGTACCTATTGCAATCGCAGTAAAACATGCGAGTGGCACCCAGTCGTGCATATCGTTCATGTCATTCATATATAACCAAGGGTGAACGTCGGGCGTAGTTGCTGTATATGAAATCAATGCAGCTGCAATGATACCCATTACTTTTTGCGAGTCGTTCAATCCATGTCCTATACTAAGTCCTGCGGATGAGATGAGCTGTAGATTCTTGAACCAACGGTCGGCCTTACCCGGTTTTATCTTTTTTACAAAGTGGAGGGTGATCAGCGTGATGATGTTACCCGAAACCATACCAATCAGAGGTGCTACTACAATGAACAGCGCAATAATACCAATAACGCCTGAATGTACAGCTTGGAAACCTGAAGCGGCGATACCGGCTCCTGCAAATCCTCCGATAAGAGTATGCGAAGAAGATGAAGGGATTCCTAACCACCATGTAATAAGGTTCCAAGAAATAGCAGCTATCAGTCCGGCTATGATAACCAGAGATGGGTTGCCAAAGCTTTGAATTATAAATTCCATATCCACGGTTTTGGATACAGTGTCTGCAATACCAAATCCGCCGATAATATATTTTGCAATAAAATAAGCTACGAAGTTGAAAAAGGCAGCCCAAATTACAGCTTGGGTCGGTGTAAGAACTTTCGTAGATACGACGGTTGCTATTGAGTTGGCAGCGTCGTGAAAGCCATTTATGAAATCAAATATGATCGCTAAAATAATGATTATTATTAATAATGTCATTTCTTTATTATTATGAATACTTAACGATCATTGTTTTGATAATTTTTCCTACTGATTCTGCTGCATCGGTAGCACGTTCGAGTTCGTGAAGAATATCTTTTAGTTTAATAACCTCAATGGCATCTTTTTCATTCTCAAACAGGTCGATAAGAAAATGTTCGTACACATCGTCGGCCTTTTTTTCAATCACACCCAGTTGCTCGCAGTATTCTTTTATTCGGGATGTACTTTTTTTCAATACATCAAGTTCTCCGATTGCCTGAATCAGGAAGCCGGAAGATTCTCTTACAAACATAGCGAGTCGTACAGCGCTCTCGGGCATTACTTTCGGGCTGTAAAGCATGATACGCTTAGCACAACTATTGATAAGATCAATAACATCATCCATTGTTGACGAAAGATGGTTTATATCTTCCCGGTCAAAAGGGGTAATAAATGTTTGGTTGAGCTCTTCGAAGATTTGATTTTGGATGGTATCGGCTTTTCTTTCCTGGTCTTTAATTTTTTTGTAATACTCTACAGCTTCGTTGTGGTTAGTTACTTGAACACATTCAATGATGAGATCCGATGCGGTGACTATTACTTCTGCCATTCCGCTCAAAAGAGGGAAGAATTTGTTTTCTTTAGGTTTAAACCTATCGAATAAGTTATTTTTCATAAAAGATTAAAAATATATTCATCAAGAAAAACAGTACCAACTGCTTTTGTCCCGCAAAGATAGAAAAAAAAATCGGTCGTAACATTTTTTTAACAAAAAAGTAATAACGAGTATTCTCCTCTATTCTTGCTCTTTAAGTATAGCACTATCCTATAGTTTTATTCGAAATTAAGTTCTCCGAAAAATTGTGGAACATGGAAGTTTGGCTTCTCTGTATGGATAGGATTCCATGATAAAAAATGAGGAATAGTCAGATTATCTCCACATTTATAGAAATTTGCATGGGCTTTTATTCCATTCAGAGATTTTAGGTCAGACATCCAATATGCTGTAACGGGAATAACAAGCAGCAAATTCCATTTGAAATCGCCTTGTTTTTTATCAAAGGGCTCTACTCCAAGACTTGGGTATCGCTTAATGGAGTCCAATATCTGTTGGCTTGCATGCCGGCAATCTTTTTTTTCTTTACGATAGCCCATCAGTGCTTTTCCGATGCAAGAAAACTCTGTATTGTAATAATATAAACCATCGAAAGAAATGAAAAATTCTACGCACGAATCCGTCCATACATGCCCATTATCTTCTGCTGTTTTTGCAAGAATCTCATTTTCTTCAACAAAGAATTGCAAGAAGATATTACTGCCATCGTGTGCTATTTTGAATGCAACTTCAGGCTTGGAAGGATATAGCTCCGGCCAATTGACAGTAGAGATGTTATTCTTTTGTATATTTTGCATCTTCTCCAGAACCAGATCGGCTCTGCTAATATCTGCTATATTTATTAAAGGTACAGATAACATATCTTGACTTTTTATGATTAGTTTATGGAATTGAGTTGATTCGTATTCTGCCCTTTTCAGGGTTTAGGACAAATTTTATTTCCCTTTCAAACTTTTATTTATGTTGTCTATATAATCCAATATTTCATCGCCTCCTGCTCTCTGCTCGGAAGAAGTATAAAATATTGTCGGGATTTCCTCCCATGTTTCATGTAATTTGTTTATATATATTTCGGAGTTATCTTTTAGTCGTCCTTTGCTTATTTTGTCTGTTTTGGTGAATACAATCACAAAGGGTACTCCTTCTTCGCCTAGCCAATTGATGAAGTCAAGGTCTATTTTCTGAGGTTCGTGTCTGCAATCTAATAATAGAAAAAGACAGGTTAGCTCAGTTCTCTTAAGTATATAATTGTCTATTATTTTACGTATCTGTTCTCTACCGTCTTTTCCTCGTTGCGCATATCCATATCCCGGTAAATCGACCAGATACCATTCGTCGTTGATAATGAAGTGGTTGATGAGCTGAGTTTTTCCCGGCTTGGACGATGTCATAGCCAATCCTTTGCGGTTGGTAAGCATGTTTATCAGGGATGATTTGCCGACATTGGAGCGTCCTATAAATGCATATTCGGGCTTACCGTCTTGAGGACATTTTCTATAATCGGTATTGCTTATTACAAATTGAGCGTCTTTTATTATCATTGCTTTATATTTCTTTTACAAACTTCGATATTCTGCTTGTTTATTTTTCGGTAGCTTCTTTATTACTTCTTCGACAGAATGATCTATTAATTCTTTTATCAACTTATCGGGTACATCACTCGCAAGATAGACGGCATTCCATAAGAGTCCTCGTGTGTGATTACCGTGTGTTACTCCTTCATATCTTGTACGTAGTTCAGATGATTTTTCCGGGTCACATTTCAGATTTACCTTGAAAAATCCATCTTTGGGGTCTAAGCCTGTGTATGCGAACATTTTTCCCATGACTTTAAAGACTAAAGTAGATTCGTCGAAAGGAAAGCTTTCCGATGCGCCCTTTACAGATATACAGTATTCTCTGAGTTCTTCTATATTCATAGAATATTCGATTTTTACTGTTATGTTTTTAAACTGTAGAACAAAAATAGTTTAAAAATATGAATATCTTTGTTTTCAGAATAAAACATCTTCAATTTTTGTTCCATCTTACATTTTATAATATTATGGCAAAAAGAGTTGTTCTTATAATTTTAGCAGTCCTTATAGCAGGTCTTTTTACCTTCCTGTATATCCGCTATTATGTACCTTATAGTGATTCGGGGGTAAAAGCCGGTATGCTCAACAATGTGAAGCATAAAGGGATTATATTCAAAACCTACGAAGGAGAGTTGATTCAATCCGGATTTCGTCCCGGACAGCAAGGTTTGCAATCCAATGAATTCCAATTTTCGATAGAAGATAAAGAGTTGGCTATAAAACTGATGTCTCTTAGTGGACAGAATGTGAAGCTGCACTACAAAGAATATTACGGGGCTTTACCTTGGCGGGGATATACGAAGTTTATTGTAGACAGTATTGTGGCTGCTAGTCCTGCTGTTCAAAGTCAAGGACAAGAAATTCCCCCTTCTACCGGAGAGTAAAGATTATTTATTTTATATCGAATGATAAGAGATGTAACGCCCGCTGATGCTGCGCAGATAGCAGCCATCTATAATTATTATATTGAGGAAACAGTCGTGACCTTTGAGTATGATCTTGTTACTGCCGAAGATATCCGGAAGCGGATAGGCAAAGTGCAGGCAAAGGGGTTTCCTTATTTTGTATACGAGAAAGATGGGCAAATAATTGGTTATGCTTATCTCAACAATTGGCGTGAGCGTGTAGCTTACGATATAACGCTAGAAACAAGCGTATATCTTGATCGCAATGCCATAGGAAGCGGAGTGGGCAGTATTTTATATCAGGAACTGATAAACAGAGCCCGAAATATAAACATACATTCACTGATTGGTGTAATATCATTGCCCAATGATCCAAGCCGAAAGCTTCATCGAAAATTTAACTTTGAGTTGGTCGGCAATTTCAGGGAGTCGGGAGTCAAATTCGGAAAACTGATTGATGTCGAATTCTGGCAACTGATCTTATAGCCTTTTCCTTAGATTATTTACAGGATAGATTACAGCGAGGAATCCAATGATACTCACTGTAACAAATATCAGTACAATATCCAAAGCTTGTACCGATACAGGGTATGCATCTATAACAAAGGCACCGGGAGTATTGCCTAATTTCAATAATCCGAAGTATTGTTGTAACAGACAAAGCGTGAGTCCGAGAGTTACACCTACAACGGCTCCTACAAATGTGATTAGCCAGCCCTCGAAGAGAAATATCCGTGTGATTAATGTATTGTTTGCTCCGAGGCTTTTTAATATCCTGACATCCTCGTCTTTCTCTATAATCAGCATCGTAAGCGATCCTATAACATTGAATACTGCTATTATAAGAATGATGCATAAAATGAGAAATGTAACCCATTTTTCAACGTTTACCATCCGATAAAGATCAGCCTGTTGTTCGAATCTGTTCTTTACCAATAGTTCGTCTTTCCCAATTATAGACTTTATTTTATTGTGTACCTTGTCTACATTATAGCCGTCTTTTACTTTTATGTCAAGGGATGATATTTCTTTGTCGTAGTGGAAGAGTTCGCGTGCCAAGTCTATTGAAACAATAAACATCTGGTCGTCGTACTTTTGCTGATTGAGTGCAAATACACCCGATACGAATACCTCTGACTGAGTAAATGCTGTTGCCGGATTTGCCAGATTGATGCGTTCGTTTCGTTTGGGAGCGTATAGCTCTACCGGGTCGAGGAATCCGGCTCTTACCCCAAGAAACATGGCCATACCTGCACCTATAACTCCATTTTCGATATCACCTTCGCGTAACGAAAACTTTCCATCTATAATCAGATTGTTTACGTTGGCGAGATTGATGAAATTGGCTGATACACCTTTTAATATAATCGGTTCTTGTCGGTCTGCGAATTTAATCAAAGCATTGTCTTCCAGAGATTCGGATGTGAATTCTATTTCGGGCAAAGCTTTGATTTCTTCTATCTTCTTACTTGTCGGGTCAAATACTTTCCCTTTGGCCGGAGTAATTTGTAGTTCGGGGTCGAAAGCGCTGAATGTGTTTGCTACTACGTCTGTAAAACCATTAAAAACCGATAAAGCACATACCAGCGCCATTGTGGCAACAGTTATCCCACATACCGAGATCATCGATATGATGTTGATAGCATTATGCGATTTCTTTGCGAAAAGATAACGGCGGGCTATGTGCAGCGCAAGATTCAAGCTTATTCTTTTACTTCGTTATTATCCTTGTTGAGAAGCCTGTCTATATTTTCCAGATAATCGAGCGAGTCGTCCAGATAAAAAGCCAGCTCGGGAATTACACGTAGTTGTTTACCTACTTTTTGTCCCAAGTCGAAACGAATACTTTTTACATTGGTTCTTATATTCTCAAGCAATTCTTTTCCTTTCTCGGAAGGGAAAATACTCAGGTATACTTTTGCTAGTCCTAGATCGGGTGTTACACGCACAGTGCTCACTGTTACAAGTACACCTTTCATCTGTTGGGTTTGTTTTCTGAAAATCTCACTCAGCTCTTTCTGGATGAGCCTGTTTATCTTTTGTTGTCTGGTCGTATCCATCCTTAATTATTTTAGCTTACAAAGGTAATACAAAATAGTTACAAGTAGCAAGCTATTTAAATCGTTAGCAACTTTAATATATCTATCTGTACATTCAAGTCTGTGGAGATTTGACTCTTATTTTTTCCATATCAATGTCAACCCGTCACGTATTGGCAAGATTACTTTTTCTACTCTGTCATCCTTCGCTATCATGTCATTGAACTGTTGTATCCCGATGGTTTGTTTGTCCGATGGTTTCGGAGTTTCCAGTACATGTCCGTCCCACAGTGTGTTATCGGCAATGATAAGTCCACCGGGACGTACCTTGTCGAATATGAGATTATAATATTCAATGTAATGGCGTTTGTTTGCATCAATGAATACGAGATCGAACGTGCGGTCTATCTGAGGGATTATTTCCATTGCGTCTCCTATATGAAGATGTATCTTATCTTTAAGTTTCGATTTGTGCAGGTGTTTTAAGATGAAGTCCTCGAGTTCGTCGTTTACTTCTATGGTATGTATTTCAGCATCGTTGTCGGCTCCTTCCGCCAAACATAGGGTTGCGTATGCCGTATAAGTTCCTATTTCGAGAATATACTTAGGATTCATCATTCTGCAAAACATTTTGAGCATACGTCCTTGCAGATGTCCCGATAGCATTCTTGGCTTTAATAAATTTACGTGAGCGTCCCTGTTTAATTGTTTGAGTAGCTCGCTTTCTTGATCGATACGAGAAAGAATATAGCTTTCTATAGCTTCGTCCTTTTCCAATGACATGGTTTATAACTGAATCGGTTTATAATTTAACGCTTTGTCTACAATTTCTTCCGAAGATAAATTTTCATAGTAGATCAAATCAGATATTGCAGGGTGGGGCACATTTCTGTGTAATAACTCTAACATCTCATTCAATTGATCTTCTGTGTACTTCTCTACATCCAGAATTTGTTCTACTAATTGTATCAATTCTTTTCTGGTCATAGCCTGCAGATATCGGTGTATTCTGCAAAACTAAGATATTTATTTATAAATTGTTGCTTAAAAAAGCATTCTTATGTAATTTATTTTTTATATTTAGCATATTGTTACATCTAAATTTAATTATCATGGGAAGAGCAGTCGATAAAAATTCAGCACCCCATTATTTTTGGGGAGACAAATGTAGCAGTTGGATCCTAATGAGTAGGGATTCTTTATCTGTAAAAATTGAAACCATGCCGGCAAATACAAGAGAAACTTTACATTACCACTCTCTTGCAAGGCAATTCTTCTTTGTGACAAAAGGAACAGCAATATTTTACGTTGAAGGCGAGCGTGAAGTTGTTAATGAGCAGCAAGGTATCTTGATAGAACCTATGGTGAAGCATTATATTGCCAATGAGACTTCAGAGCCTATCGATTTCCTTCTTGTCTCTCAGCCTGACAATGATTCAACGAATGACCGAACAGATTGTGAATAAAAAATAAAGGGTGTAATCGCACCCTTTATTTTTTTATTCACGGATTGTTATTGTATAATTTTTGCTCTTAAGTGTGGATTTATATAAATATAGGTAATGCAATCCTTGACTGTAATATTTAATGTAACTTCTTTGTCGGGCATTAGTCCATTTGAGTTATAAGGATTTGTTCTTATCGTTTTAACTCCACTAGATGTATATGTATGTTTTATTTTATGTAAATTGTCTGTTGGCCATGGTTTGGTTGATGGGTCAGCTAAAGGGTGGTCTCCTGTATAATATTTAGTATTATCTCCCATCTCCCATTCTATATACTCAGCTCCATATCCACTTGTTCCCTGTTCAGCTTCCAATATAAATTCACCTTCTGCTCCTGTACATAGTTCTGTTGGTCCTGTAAGAGCCTTAACTAAGAAAAAGCTTGGCATAAAATTAGGCAATCCATTAAAGGGATAAACGCTGGCTCCTCCACAAGCAAAAAAATTAGGATGTGCCTTGTATGTATTCGCCGGTACTGCTGTGTCTGGATTGTTAGGGTCATCTATTGTATATAGTGTAGAGCTGCCTCTAACGATCATGTACATAATACCTTTGGGTCCCATAACTGCATTGAATTCGCCTGTTGTAATCATATTCCTATAGTTGTTCATAGAGCCATTGGCAAGGTCACTAAACTTTATAAAGCCGGCACTTCCCATATTTGTCAGATATAACCACTCGTTAGATGGCGAAAACTCTACACCATAGGCGGCGATATTTTTAGTGGCGTGTTTCGACGAAGTTACCTCTCCTGTAGAATTATTGAAAAAAGCTGTACCGAATACCCCTACAGGGGTAGTATTGCTTGCTTGGTCTATAGCGTATGCTATTCTGGTTCCATCGGCAGATATTCGAATATGTCCCAGTCCTCCACGATAAGAATTGGAAGAGGTTGTACTGGCAAACTCATATGAAGATAGAGATAATACGGGGGTATCCGACACTCCGTCTTTCGTGACCTTCCATGCATGAAAATGACTGCCGAAAATGCTTACCAGCCAATAGTTTCCATCACTAGAGGGTGTTAATGTAATATTCTCCATTACGTTTGCTGCCGTGTATCTTTCCGTCAAACTATTTTTTTGATAGCCATATGTAACTGATTTGTTTATCTTGCCTGTGACAAGTTCTCCAATTCCATTATTGGCAGCTAAGTCGATAATAGAATAATTAATACCTTTTCTGGGGTTAGATTGCTTATCGTCGATAGTGAAAATGTAGTACAAAGACGTTTCACCCGGAACTGGACACATGATGCCTGATTGGGTAGCAGAGGAATTTCCAAATAATATATTGTTTTTATTTATCGAAAAATCACCATCTGCCGAATTCGTTGGCAAAGGAAAAGTGGCTCCTTTTATACTTTCGGGAGTGTAGACATACTTTCCATCAGAGCTCATTAACCAATTCCCATTTTTATCCGAGATAGAGAATACCCCTTCGTTCTGGCGTAAGGGGGCATTGCATATAGCTTTTGGATAGGTGGCATTGCCATTAAATACCTCAGTGAAATCGAAACCTACATTATAGCCAAAGTGCCACCAGGTTCCCTCTCTTTGTGCGTTTGCTGACATGGCGGAGAGGAGGAATATGCATATTATAAAATATTTTTTCATCACATTTCTACTTTACGATAGCTATAACATTAATATATGATTTCGTGGTTGGAGCTGTACCATTCGTTGTATAGTGCATTGTGCCATCCGGATCTATTTTTGCTATAGACATTATACTCGTATCATAATAAGTAACTACATAGTATAATTCACTATTTTCATATAGTTTACCATTCAGTGGAGATGGTATTGTATTTATGCTAGTGTCGCTAGATATAAATGCTCCATTTCCGGTTTGGGTAAATTGGTTTTTATATATATCATGTAATTTGATTTCTCCGGAATTTACACTGCCTAAGGTTATAGATAGATGAAATGGTGGAAGGTAGAACCAGCGAGCACCTTCACTTCCTTTACCACCTGACATGTTCCATTGCTTCCCGTCCCATACGTATGTACCTGGTTCGAATGACTCGTCAATAGAGTTGGTAATTTGTTGTTTTATATTATATACAGTTAGCCCTACATGTTTCATTTTGGTCTGATCGTCTATTGATCCTTGAATGAATGGCTCCAATGTTTTTCTATTTACAAGTTTTACCCTAGGCAAACCTAATCCTCCTTTGTCTGAGGTAATATTGCTATCGTCGGTAATAGAGACTATGTGCGACGCATTGTGCATTGTTTTAATTTCTAGAATAGCTGCACTGGACGGTTCTGCGTTAGATCCAATTGTTACTTGAGCATTTGCTACAGTCGTTACTATTATTAGTAAAACCAAAAGAATTGTTTTTTTTAGATTAATTATTTTCATAATGATAAAAATGAATTTAGGAACTCTTACTGCATTTATTCATTTGTAGTTTGCGATTTTCTGAAAGAATATCTTTTCTGGTAAAGATTATTCGTAAAGAAGAATATCTGTAAAGAATCTTACAAGTAAAATTTCTACAAGCAATGAACATATAAAATTATATTCCAGATAAATTTTACTCGGATAGATTACATTTTAGCAATTTCTCTTAGTGTAGTAAAAAAGTGTATTTGTAAGTTTAATTGTTTGACTGCAAAGGTAAGTTCTACAATACTCGCTAAGCGCTCTTTTTTATATTAAGTAGTTCTTTGGTAAATGTTTTTTCTCTTTATTTGATGTCAACTATTTGTATATTAGTGTGTAGTGTGTTTTTAGAATTGTGCTTAAAGTAAAGTTATTTTATGATAGTACCTATGTTTTTTATTTTTTCTTCAAAATTTTCATTATCAGCCAAAGCTTTTGCTTTGACTTTACTCCTGTAGTTGTATATCGTTTGCATAGAATAGCGAAGAAAAGATGCGATATGTTTATTATCTGTTATTCCGAGGCGTATAAGAGCAAATATTCGTAACTCTGTATTTAATTCATTTGACTTTAATTTATATCGTTCTTCTTCTTTTAGCAGGGCATTAATTTCATTTACAAAACTTGGGTAGATATTAAGGAAAGCCATATCAAAATTGCTATATAATTCTTCTATTTCTTTTTTTGTATTTGTTGATACTGACATTGTTGCCAATAAGTCATTTGTTTGGCCTGCTTTGATCTTTCGGTATACAGATTGTTTAAATTCTTCCAGTTTTTCTATATAAATCGAGTATTGTTTCAAAAAGTATCCAATATATTCTTCTTTGATATTGTTCGCTTTATCCAAACTATCATTAAGTAGTTTTAGTTGCTTCCGATTCTTTTTAATAATACGAATTTGTCTGTATACGCAAAGGCATGTAAAAAGAAGTCCGATAGCAAATGCTATCATAATAATAAGGTACATTGTTAAATGTTGTCTTTGTTCTATTATTTTGTTTTGATACGTTTCTTCTATTATCGGAAAGGTTTCTAATATGATTTTGTTACGATGTTTTGAATTGTAAAAATTTGCATCGTTAAGTGCTTTTTTTGCGATTTTATAAGCTCTCTCCGAATCGTTAGTTTCATGAAGCAAGAGGGCTAGGTTCATTAGTATTATTGGATCTTTGATTGCAGACTTGATATTCACCAGAGAAGCTTGGGCTAAATACATTATTGGCAGTTCTAGATTATCACCACGTTCCCAATACTCTATTCCTATAAGAGTAGAGATAATAGCATAATCTTGAGACTCGGGATTTAATGTTGGTAGAAGAGTTAATAGATGCTCAAGGTGTCCGGTTTTCTTCTCCCAATAGTCAATATAAACATAATCAATGATGTCATTTTTATCTTTTGAATATATTTGACGTGCAGAATCCAAAAAAGCGATCATCTTTTTTTCATACCTAGCGGAGTACTTTTCATTATTTATATGATCTATCAATGCTTCATATGAACGGGCATAGGCTGAATAATATTTTTCTCGTAAATCATCAGGTAACTTTTTTACTTTTATCGATTTTAATATTTCCTCTGCTTGAGTAAAAAGTCCCCCACGGGCATATGTTCTGGCAAGTAATATCTGGGATTCATCTTCATCTCGTTTTTTGTTTAGCGCTTTAGATATCTCTACATTTCTAGCAGCATAAAAAATTGCAGAATCACTTATGTACGTATTATATTCATTTACTATAATCTTATTTATATCGTATTGTTTTTCTAGAGATTGGGTTAGGTTGACTTTCTTTTTTAATTCGCTCAAACGTTCTTCTTTTAATTGGTCATATTTGTTTTGATTGTCAAAAGCATCATCTAATTCTTTTAGTATTTTATTAATATCATGATTTTGCCCAATGATATAAACGATCGGTGAAAGAAGGAGAATAAATAATAAAATATGGATTTTCATTTTGTGGGCCTTTGTCTATTTTGTTAGTATTGCGTTTGTCCGGTTTCAAATATACATGATTTCTCATTGTTTTCGAGATTAATGGTTTTTATATTAAGCTATTTTAGGAAGAGTCAACAGGTGCAAAATAAAAAGGGTGCTTTTGGAAGCACCCTTTTATATAAATAAATTTTAAGTTCGATTAGTCTACAGGAACGAAAAATTTCTCACCTTGTTCCATTACAGCACCAACTTTTTCGATTTCAAGGAAAGATGTTCCACCTTTACCATCAGAGAAAGTTCCACTCAAATAAGTAACATAGTCACCTGAGCTTAATACTCCGTCTAATTGAAGTTGGTTTAATGCTCTAACGAAATATTCTTTGTGGTTTTTAGTAAGACCAGCATCTTCTTGGAAGTGAGGATCTACACCGTAACTCAAAGATAACCAGCGAGCAACTTCTTCTTTGTTGCAGAATGCATATACAGGACATTTGCTGCGGAATGCGGCAAGAGTACGTGCTGTACGTCCGGTCATACTGTCTGTAACAATAGCTTTCACCCCTAGTTGGTTGCAAGATTTAACAGCTTGCTTAGCTAGGAATGATGTTCTTCCGTATTCTCTATCTTTGAAAGGAACCGGCATTGCTTTTTCTTCTAATTTAGATTGTTCGGCAGCAGCAGCAATTTGAGCCATAGCGCGAACAGCCTCGATCGGATATTTACCATAAGCAGTTTCTCCACTAAGCATCACTGCATCTGTTCCATAATATACTGCATTTGCAATATCTGTAACCTCTGCACGAGTAGGACGTGGATTTTCGATCATTGTGTGCAACATTTGAGTTGCTACGATAACCGGTTTTTTATATTCTACGGCTTTACGGATAAGCAAACGTTGGATTCCAGGTATTTTTTCTTGTGGAACTTCAATACCAAGGTCGCCACGAGCTACCATCACGCCATAAGCTGTTTCGTAGATTTCGTCGATATTGTCAACACCTTCTTGGTTTTCAATCTTAGCGATGATTTTGATTGGGCTGTTGTATTCGTCCAAAATCTTTTGTACGTCTAATACGTCTTGTTTATGTCTTACAAAAGAGTGAGCGATGAAGTCAGCTTTGTTTTTGATAGCGATTTCAATGCTTCTTCTGTCTTTTGCTGTAATTGAAGGAAGGTTTACTTTTACTCCAGGGATATTAACGCTCTTGCGGCTACCGATTGTACCATCGTTTTGTACTTCGCAAAGTAGATATTCTGCAGTTTTGTCGATTACTTTTAGTGCAGTTTCTCCGTCGTCAATCAATAGTGTGCTGCCTACCGGCACGTCTTCTATAATGCTTGGATATGAAAGTGAAACTTGCTCGGGAGTAGATAGGATATTGATATCACCGATAACTTTGATTTTGTCTCCGGTTTTAACAACTATTTTTTCTCCTGAAGCTGTAGCTGTTGTACGTATTTCCGGTCCTTTAGTATCCATCATAATACCAATGTGTGAAGATACGGCACGTACATTAGTCATTACTTTGATAAACCCTTCTTCTGTCATGTGGGCAGAGTTCATCCTTACAACATTGATCCCTTCGTTATATAATGCACGAATAAAATCAACATCACAACGCATGTCTGAAATTGTAGCTACAATTTTCGTTTTTTTCTGAGTCATAAATGGAATTTTATTTAATATATAGTTCTTTAAAAGATTTGCACTTGCAATCTTATATCTTCTTTGCTTTCAGAAAATAGTCGATAGCAAATTCGTATGATAACAGACCTAACCCAACGACAGAACCTTTGCAGGCTGCAGCGATCATTGATTTGTGTCGGAAATTCTCACGGGTATGAATGTTTGAGATATGCACCTCAACTACCGGAGTTGTTACAGCCTTTATGGCATCATGTATGGCAATGGAAGTATGCGTATATGCTCCCGCATTGAGCACAATGCCATCGTATGTAAATCCGGTTTCATGTATTTTGTCTATAATAGCTCCTTCGTGATTGGACTGAAAATAAGATAATTCGCAATCTGGATAGTTTTGTTGCAATTGGGTAAAATAATTTTCGAAAGAAATGTTCCCGTAAACTTCCGGTTCACGTTTTCCCAACAGGTTCAAATTTGGTCCATTTAGTATCAATATCTTCATTATATCAGCTATTTAGCCCCAATTATTTGCGTTTCGCATAATCAGAGCACAAAAGTACTACTTTTTCTTTGAATGATATAATCTTATAACAATTAAAAATCAAGATTAGTTTTGTTTACCTAAAGCTTGCAATATGTCAGCTTTAAGGTCATCCGGATCTTCGAGACCTACAGAGAGGCGCATAAGATTACTTTCTATACCCATTATCTCCTTCATCTCGGGTGTAAATGTGCCATAGATGGTTGAGTCGGGGTGTATAATTAATGTTTTATTATCGAACAAGTTTGTTGCTCTGCGGATAATACAAAGTTTATCCATGAAGTCGTAACAAGCTTTTTTGTCTTTCAGGCTAAATGTCAGCATAGCACCCGGATTACCAACAAACAGGGAATCCGATATCTTTTTATATGCAGAGCCGGTTAATTTTGGATAACCTACTTTCACAACATCCGGCAGTTCTGAGAGGAATTGCGCCAATTCATGTGCCGTTTCAGACATTTTTTCGAAACGTAATTCCAGCGTTTCCATACCTAGCGATTGTTGGTAGGCCGTATCTGGGTCCATTGCAGCCCCTATGTTGCGGGCTATCTCACGTTTCAACTTAAATGAGAACTGAGATACACCTTCTGTTTTTGCTACATTAGCTAAACGCTTGTTGTGCGTCCAGTCGAACGTACCGTAATCGAGGATTGCTCCTCCAATACTCGTAGCTCCACCTGATATATATTTTGTAGTAGAAACGACCTCAATATCTACACCTGCTTTTCTGGCATCGAAGCCACACCAAGGAATAATAGTGCTATCAACGATCATAGGTACATTTCTAGCTCTCAATATCTTTGATATTTCGGGGAGATTGGCGATCTCTAAATGCGGGTTAGTAATTAATTCGCAAAAGAAGGCACATGTATTTTCGTCTATAGCTGACGCTATCTCTTCCAGATTGTCGGTGTTTACAAAGCGCACTTCAACTCCGAATGCCGCAAGGGTAAATTTAAATAGTGAAAATGTATTGCCAAACAAGTGAGGTGATGTTACAATGTTACTTCCGGCATAAGCAATGGTAAGGAAAGTATTCGAGATTGAGGCCATTCCTGATGCTACCATCATTACGTTTTCTGCTGCCGATGCTGTTTTAATCTTTCGTTCCAGATTTTCTACAGACGGGTTCGTTATGCGTGTATATGTGTGTGAAGGGATCTCTTCTTTATACTGAAAAGCAGCCGCTATACTTTCAGAGTCGGCAAACTCGAAGGCAGCATTGCGATAAATAGGCATAGATATTGCACCATGCACATCTTTTTTGAAAAATTTTTCACTGATAATGCGGGTGGAAAATTTCTTGTTTTTGGAGTCTTTTTCAACCATGAATTATGTTCTTTGATATTTTGAGTGTCAAAGGTATAAAAGACTTGTGAAAATCCTGTTAAGATGAAATTGAATTATGATTTCCTCACTAAATCTTTTCTTCTTATTATCGGAACATTTTTGTCGTTTATATATAACACCGGAAAATAACCCTCGCTTAAGCTCCATCCTGCATTCCGTTTGTTTATTTCTTTTTTAGGATAGGCTTTTACATATATATCACTGTCACTTTCTTCGTCATGTATAAGAATAGCTTCTTTTTTGAAAGACACTTCATGCTTGGCCAAGAGGTCGTGAAGAGATATTTCTTTTACCAGATTTGTGATATAGTATTTATCATGTCGGCGTGTATTGTTTGCAAATGCGGCATAAGTGTAGTCACCTTTGTCTCCCAATAGTGTGGCAAGACAAATATGAAAAGCCCCTTCTGTAGTCATTGCAGCTTTCAATATGTGCCTTTTCAGGGCTTTTAGCCAAATAGTGCCAACAGTGAACAAAAAAAGGTAAGGGATAATATACCACGATACGAGCATGTCACTATTGAACAAGTATATTATTCCTACAAGTCCGACAAACAAGAAACATATAGGTGGCACCATCAGTAGTGTTTTCCACCAGAATGTGTTATTAAAGTAATGCCTTTTGAAGTCATAATCTTTCTCGAGTTTAGCGTAATCGTTTGCCTTCATCTTAGCTTTATATAAATTGTTTTTTTGAAATCTATACCGTTTCTATTCTAGAGAAACAAGGTTGTTTATTTAACATAAGCAAAGTTAAAATGCTTTGATCATTAAAACGTCTGCTAAAAGCATAAAGTTTCTAAATATGAAAAAATTAAAACATCTGTTATAAAAAAGACGTGTCACTTTCAAAAAAGCGTTAATTTTACAAACGGATACGAGATTAATATGATTTATCTTTTCCTGTCTTTGTCAATTTAATTATATATACTCATATTTTGTAGAGAAAATGAATGACAATTTCCCCACATATAACGATAAAGGCCTGACTTATTCCAAATTCAAAAGATTGATGAAGGGGTTGGATTCTAATCTCACTCCTGATGAATTTGAGAAAATAAGGAAAGTCATAAAGAAGGCATTGGCTGATGGAGTCTATGCTAAAGATCAGAAGATTGGTAGTATTACAGACCTTACAGTGAGTTCATCTATTATTCTTATGGAAGAGCTTGGGCTGAAAAGTGCTGCAATTCTGGCTTTATTAGTCTATCGTCCTGTGATGCACAAGTCGATATCGCTGGAAGAAGTATCTACGATATTTGGTAAAGATATAGCAAATATTGTGTCGGGGTTGATGAAGATCAATGCTTTGGAAATGAACGAGTCGGCTATGGCTTCGGACAATTACATAAAGCTGTTGATAACGCTCGCCGAGGATATGCGGGTAATTCTTATAAAAATAGCGAGCCGGCTCCATCGTATCCGAAATGCCGAAAAGTATAGCGAACAGCATCGATTGCAATTGGCAGTAGAAGTTTCGTTTCTTTATACTCCATTGGCACACAAGTTAGGGCTGTATAATATAAAAACGGAGTTCGAAGACCTTTATCTGAAATATACCGACAGAGAGTCTTATGACTATATTGTAGAAAAAATAAGTGAAAGTAAAGCTTCACGTGATAAATACATTGCCGAATTTATAGCACCGATAGATGCCAGACTGAAAGAGACCGGGCTGAAGTATGATATAAAGGGGCGTGTGAAGTCTATCTCATCTATTAATAATAAGCTGAAAAAGCAAAAGATAGATTTTGAGTCGATTTATGACTTGTTTGCTATTCGCATAGTCTTAAACTCCCCTTTAGATAAAGAAAAACCTGAGTGTTGGCAGGCGTATTCGATTGTAACCGATCTTTATACACCGAATCCCAAAAGGCTGAAAGATTGGCTTTCTATTCCCAAAAGCAATGGTTACGAGTCGTTGCATACCACGGTTATGGGACATGAATCCCGTTGGGTAGAGGTACAGATACGTACCCGTCGTATGGATGAGATTGCTGAGCGTGGATTGGCAGCACACTGGAAGTATAAAGGTGTGAAAAGTCAGTCGAAGATGGACGACTGGTTGACCGGGTTGCGTGAAATGCTCGAAAATAAAAGTCTTGATTCGGGTGAGAAATTGGAGAACTTTAAGCTCGACCTCTACGATGATGAGATCTATGTATTTACTCCAAAGGGAGACTTGCATAAACTGCCGAATGGGGCAACAGTGCTTGACTTTGCTTTTTCGATACACTCTCGCATTGGTTCTACCTGTGTTTCGGGTAAAGTGAATGGACGTAATGTTTCTATCCGCCATAAATTGTCGAACGGAGATCAAATAGAGATCCTCACTTCGCCAAATCAGTCGCCAAAGCAAGACTGGCTCAATTTTGTAACTACTTCGAAAGCGAAGAATAAAATACGCCAAAGCCTCAAGGAAGAAGCGAATAAGCAGGTAGAGATCGCCAAGGAGCAACTCAAGCGCCGGGTAAAGAACAGGAAGATAGAGATCAACGAGTCGATAATGATGCGTTTGATCAAAAAGCTTGGTTTCAAGACAATCACCGACTTCTATATTAAGATAGCAGAAGAAAGTCTTGATGTCAATTCTGTTATAGATCAATATCTTGACCTAGAGAAAAAAGAAACAGAACAGCATGATAAGCATGAGGCTATAAGTGCCGAAAATTACGTTGTATATACTCCCGAAACAAAGAAAGATTCTTCGAGCAAAGAGGAGTTAATTATAGATCAAAATCTAACAGGGGTAGATTATAAGTTGGCAAAATGTTGTAATCCAATATATGGTGACGAGATATTTGGCTTTGTATCCTCACAGGGAATAAAGATACATCGAGTAAATTGTCCCAATGCCCATGATATGTTTTCGCGTTTTGCTTATCGTGTGATTCCTGCCAAGTGGTCGGGTAAATCGGGCTCTACCTATACTGTTACACTGCGGATAATAGGGAATGATGATATAGGTATCATCAACAACTTGACCTCTATTATAGCCAAAGAACAAGGGATAAATATGCGCTCCATCAGCATCGACTCGAATGATGGACTGTTTCAGGGTAATATGTCGGTGACGCTGAATAATACAGATATGCTCAACGGGCTGATAAAAAAATTGAAAACAGTGAAAGGTGTGAAGGAAGTTAGTCGCCTTGCGTGAGTTGACATTCTTTATTTCAAAATATAGAGTAGCATGGATTTTATTCATGCTACTTTTGTTTTTTATTTATTGTAATTAGTTATATTTGAGGAAGGTAATCTGAATCGGAGTGGCTATGAAAAAAATAATAGTTGTTTTATCATTTATTATTCCTTGTTTGTGTTTGGGACAAGGGGGGCTTTTGGCTGATATAAAAATAGACAATAGAATGAAATCACTTTCAATTTTATCGTCTTTTAATTACCCTGCTATACTAGATATTTTAAGTCCATCATTCGAGCGAGGCTTTCGGATTATAATAGATATGCCTACTATTAAAAACTCTGTTCCACCTCTTTTTATTGTGGATGGAATAGTTATGGAGTCAGATAGTTTAAGTACTCTTAGTTTAGATGACATAAAGTCTATAGAAGTTTTTAAAGAAAATCCTCCACTGATATGTTCTAACCGTTTTAATGGTATTATTCTTATTACGACAAAAGGTAATGAGCCGATTGATTTAGATGATCTTTACGAAATAACAGTCCTTGATCCCGGTTATGAAACTTTCTTGCTTATGCAAAAGCCCAAAGAATTCTATTCTGCTTCTTCGTTAAAGATACAAAATGCAATGATGGTAAGCGAATGGAATTATCGTTATAGTCAGCCGCTGCACTACAATCCTGATATCTATGAAGTGAAAATTGATTATGAAGCAAATAGATATTATGGGTTAGAATTTGAATATCGTCTGTATATGTTTTTTAAGTTTATGGAAAAAGAGCATCGGATTGCTATATTGAATGATTCGCAAACTATCCTTTTATAATAATCTTTGAATGGTTTCGTTCTTTAGCTTTTCTCCTCAATACATACCAACACAAACTCTTTTTCGATCTTGTAATATGCTTTAAATTCGATGTGTTGTGGCGAACGAGTCTCTTTTGCATTGAATGTTCCTTTCCCTTCAGGAGTAAACTTACTTACAAATAAATTTTTTCGGAAATCAACGCCTTCGGTATCAAGGTACTTAAACATAGCTTCTTTTGCCGACCAGTGGAGTAGGAGGTGGATGAGTTCATTGTCCTTGTCAATATATTCCTTGTCAGAAATAAGACGACTTTGTACTCTTCTTATCTTTTCTGATATATACTCCACATCCAGCCCTATGGGTTTCTCTTTATTGATAGCTACAGCTACATAACCTTTGGTGTGGGACACGCTCATGTGATAAGATTCGTCTGCGAGAAATGGTCTCCCTGTAGTGTTGTAGCGCACTTCTTTTTCTTCACCAGTAAGTGCTTTTATTAATATCCTCGTTGATAATATTTCTAGTACCCTCGATTCTGCCTTTACTGTATATATATTCTGAATCCATTCGTAATGGGCAAGTAGAGAAAACAGCTCTTCGCTGGTTTCCTCTATCTTCCATATTCCCAATAGGGTTGAATCGGTTATATATTCTTTGTAATATAGCATAATTCTACTTCAAAGGTAGAACTTTTTTCATCAAATCGGTGAATATAGCAGCCATACGTTGTTGTATATACTTGTCTTCTCCGTTATACGGATGCCATCCATACTCTACACCATTTACCTTCTCGTTATTATGAGCATACAAAATGCTATATTGCTTTCCGGTAACGGGGTGTAGGTGATTTTTAGAGAAACCGATATATTTATCGAATTCTACAACCGGAAAGCCCCACTTATCGGCCAACTTGCGTATTGCAGAATTGTATATTATGCGTGCGTCATGCCAGTGTGTACATAAAACTATGATTGCAGGTTTTCCGCTCGGGGTATTATAATACTTTGAATTTTTATCAAATTTCAAATTGTAACAATCTGTAATGTAATGCTTGATGACATAATCGTATGCAGCGGCATAATTTGACCTGTCGAAGGGTGTCTTATAATCTTTATAGTTTTCTTTAAGACCGTTTTCACTGGCAACATCTTCATCGTGTACATGCATTATTACGAAAGCATCTATATCTTCTAGTTGCTGTTTTGTATAAAGCGTATCAGCTGCGATCTTATTTGCCGCATCAGCAATAGCTTCTCCCCCTATAGCCTTGTTTATGGGAGTAGCATCGAGCGTTCTGCAAGCTAATTCGAACCAACCGTTGTTTGATGAGGCAAACGATGCGCCTGTTAATAAGATAGTGTATTTGTTTTTTTCTGGAGATTGGGCGTAGATGTTTAATGCTCCTAACAAAATTGTAAATAATAATAGCTTTTTCATTTTTCCCTTTATTTTTCCGCGAAACTTTCTTTAATGAGTTTAAACAACCTCTCTTTATTATATAATTGAATTAATATTTTTCTATTTCTCTTTTTGTCTGTTTCGTTTAGAGGAGAGTCGATCTCTGCCTGAGTTATCTTTTCTAATTCAAATACAATCAGATTATGATTTTGAGCCCATTCTAATACTGGATTATGATAAGATAGGAATACCTTAGCTCCCAGATACAAAGATATAATAATGTTTCCTATGGCTTCTTGTCGCCAGTTGCCATATATTGCTACATTGATATTGATGAGTAGTTTGTTGTAATCTTCCAATGGCATGAAATTCATTAGAGGAGTGAAATTTTCTCCCAATAGCTTTTTTCCACATCTTACAACAGATTCCTTATATGCTTTATCTCCCGAATAGCTCAAAGGGACGACAATTTTTCTGTCTCCTATTTGCAATTTGGATAAGATACTCATCGCATACTCATGATTATTAGTCATTGAAGCTGAGTTGCCAATCTGAATATTTTGGCCTTCAATATGCATTTCCATTAATTCTTCTCCTAAAATGACATCAATAGGATAGTAAAAGAAATCTTTCCAAGGAATATGTTTTAGTTTTGGATAGTATTTTAATAATATATTGTAGTCGTTTTCTGTAGTATCTGTTACAATATATTGAACTCTTTTATCTATAAAGTAAATGTTCTGCTTGGTTCTGATTTGCTCTTTTATCCTGTTGTAGGGGGTTAATAAGAGGTTTTTTAATTTTGGGGATTTATGATAGCTACTTTGTTTGTCGATCATCTTAAAACCCCTTGGCTCCAAAAGTTTGTTGTATAAATCAGCACCCCATATAATCCAGTACACAGTAGGTTTTGAAGGATAGAAGGTTTGTATGAATTTTATCTTTCTACTATTCATATAATGAATGATGATAGATGTAATATCACAATCTTTTCTTACTCTTTCAAAATCAAGAAACGATATTACATTATCTCCATTTCGTACAAATTTGAACTTTTTACGGGTAAAAACAACAAATAAATTTTCTCCCGGGAATACAGTTTCAAAAACGTCAATAGTACGATTAATTATTTTCTCATCATGTACCAGATGAAGGATCATAGCTTATGGGTATAAAATTCTTTAATCTTATCTATTATAAAGTCAATTTCTGCATTACTTAATTCGTAATAGAAAGGAAGCCTTATAAGATTATCGGAGTAAAGGTCTGCATAGGGCAAATCTGCTTGATATCCTTTTTCCTGCATATAATCACTTTTGTGTAGAGACAAATAATGAAATGTCGCTTTTATATCGTTTTGAGAAAGATGATTTATCAAGCTACTACGTTCAGCAAACGAATCGCATACAAAATAAAACATATGTGCATTATTGCTTGCATAGTCGGGAATGTCTTGTATTCTGTCTTTGAGTGTATCCTTTAGCCTGTCATAATATCTCTTCCAAATTGCTTTTCGTTTTTGCTGTATCTCTTCTGCTGATTCAAGTTGAGCCCAAAGGAAGGCTGCTACATAGTCTGCCGGAAGAAAGGAAGACCCTAAATCTTTCCATCCGTATTTATTTATTTCCCCACGGAAGAATTCCGCCCTATTAGTGCCCTTTTCCCAAACTATTTCTGCTCTTTTGATAAATCTGTCATCATTAATTACTAATAATCCACCTTCTCCACATTGTATATTTTTGGTTTCATGAAAAGAAAATGCCGCCAGGTGTCCTATCGATCCGAGAGGTTTACCTTTATAGTAACTGCCAAATCCTTGTGCTGCGTCTTCTATAACTAATATATTATACTTGTCTGCTATCTCCATAATGACATCCATATCACAAGCTATGCCAGCATAGTGAACAACAACGATGGCTTTTGTTCGAGATGTTATTAGATTTTCCAATTTGCGTTCATCTATACAGGGGTTTTCTTTTTTGCTATCAGCAAATACAATTTTGGCTTTTTCTCTAACAAAAGCTAAGGCAGAGGAAACGAATGTATACGATGGAACAATTACCTCGTCTTCCGGATTTAGCTTGCATAATATAGCACACATTTCCAGAGCATCGGAACAAGATGTTGTGAGGAGACATTTTTTTGCAGAGAGCATTTTCTCGAAATAAGATTCACATTTCTTTGTGAAATATCCATCTCCACAGAGCTTCAGGTTGTTGAGGCTTGTTTGGATGTGGTCTAATTCCTTCCCTGTAAGGTGAGGCTTATTAAAATTTATCATAAATCTAAGTTCAGTTCAGTAGTTAAATGATCGCGCAAAAGTAATTAAAATTTATACAATTGGAGTTTATCTAAACTTATAAATATAAAAAATAGGAAAGTGGGTTCAAAAAGAAGAGGGAAGGTTGAACATTCAACCTTCCCTCTTCTTTTATTAGGCTGCACTTTTAGTCTATATAAGCTAAAACCTGATTCTTTTGAACTTTTGCGCCTTGTTTTGTTTCTATTTGGATAATCTTTCCTGAAGTAAGAGCTTTTACTTCTTCGATACCATAATAAGTTTGAACAAAACATACAACATCACCTTCTTTTACGGATGTGCCAACAACAGGAGCGGTAGAAACATCGTCTACATCCACTTGCCAAATAACTTGTCCGCTAACTGTAGCTTGAAGAGGTTTTGCTTCCGGATATTTAGCTTTAATCGCTTCCGCATCAAATGCAGGTACTTCTACTACCTGACGTGTTACGATTATTGGAGCACCGGCTTTTTCCTTTTCTTTTTCAAGGTCTATATTGAAACGTTCTTTTGCCAATCCTGATTTGTAGTCACGGTATTGACGGTCGTGCATTGCTAATTCAAACAATTCTTCGTCATCTTGTCCGTAATCCCAGCCGTTTTCATCCATTTCTTTGCGATATGAATCAAGAGCGTCAGGGTATTCATCCTGTGGATTGCCTGTGTAGAATTCAAGTCCTTTTGCCTTAGCCAATTCAACAATTTCTTCATCCAGCTTGCCAGGAAGCGTACCTGTTTTACCAAGTATCATATTCCAGCTGTCTTTGTCGATGTTAGAGAAACGAGGTTGTCCCTGAGCCATCGAGAATATATTCATCAATGCAATATTTTTCACATATTGGCTGAATGGTGTTACGAGTGGCGGATAACCAAGTTTAGGCCATATATATTCTACTTCTTCGAATAATTGTACTACAAGATCATTCAACGTAACTTCAGCTTTACCATTATTGCGAAGGGCCATATTGATAGCCGAATGCATACCTCTAAGGTCGGCCATCATAGAGCCCATCATACCTCCCGGAAGACCGCAGCCTACAAGTAGAGATGTCATTATTTTGTTTGAAGGGTCGATCCAATATCCTAAGAAATCGTCTATGAATGATTGCGTCAATGCGCGAGCTTCCATATAAGCGCTCATATTGATATCAGGTACAGAGAATCCTGCATTTTTGAGCATTGCCTGTATTGTGATAATATCAGGGTGCACCATTCCCCATGCTAAAGGTTCGATTGCTGTATCTACATAGTCAGCACCTGCACGTGCAACTTCGAGCATAGAAGCTACAGAGAAACCCGGGCCTGTGTGTCCATGATACTGAATCGGAATATTTGGATGGCGGTCTTTTAGTGCTTTCACTAATTTACCTAGGAAAGCAGGACGTCCTACACCGGCCATGTCTTTTAAGCATAATTCGTCAGCTCCAAACTCTACTAGTTTGTCAGCAAAGTTTACATAGTATTCTACTGTATGGATAGGGGACGAAGTAATACAAAGAGCAGCCTGAGAAATCATGCCGGCTTCTTTTGCATATTTTACAGAAAGTTCAAGGTTGCGGGGGTCATTCAATCCATCAAACGAACGAGAGATATTAGTCCCTTGTGCATGTTTTACTTTAAACATCAATTGACGAACATCTTTTGGAACAGGGTACATGCGTAGAGCATTTAATCCACGTTCAAGCATGTGTGTTTGGATGCCAACTTTGTTGAAAGGAGCTGTCCATTCACGAACTGCTTTGTTTGGATTTTCTCCGTAAAGCAAATTTACTTGTTCAAAAGCGCCACCATTCGTTTCAACACGAGCAAAACATCCCATGTCAATAATAACCGGTGCAACTTGTGTCAATTGGTCAACACGCGGCTGGTACTTTCCCGATGACTGCCACATGTCACGATAAACGAGGCTGAATTTAATTTCTCTTCCCATAACTTTTTTTAGGTATTATACTGATAAGAGTAACATAAAATGCAGGCTATGTACACTCTAAATATATTAATTCATTAATTGTATATCAATCCTTTAATAGCCTCACAAATTTAGCTTTTTATATCCGAATAAATAAACAAAAACAATATTAAAATTGTCAATTTGTCATAAAAAAAACGTAATCTTTCTATTTTTTGTTCACTACTTATATAGGCTGCACAAAGAAGATAAAAGTGCGCAATCTTTTTGATTCTGAATGTGAAATTAACCCTTCTAGAGAAAGAATGTGATTTTATAGTACTTATGCTGCGAATGGATTGAAAATCTTATCTGTATTTTTTGATAAAAAACGAAACCCTCATTGATAAGAATCAATGAGGGCTTACTTATATAAATAGATCTTTTTTTATCCTTTTAATGCTTTGTCCATTGCTGCAGCAGCTTTACGTCCATCACCCATGGCCAGAATAACTGTTGCCCCTCCACGAACGATGTCACCCCCCGCATATACATCCGGCAGGTCAGATTGCATTGTTTCCTGATTCACAATGATTGTTCCCCACTTAGAAACTTGAAGACCTTTAAACGTTGAAGGAATTAATGGATTTGGAGATACTCCAACACTGACTATTACTTCATCTATGTCGAACCATTCAGTAGCTCCTTCGATTGCGATAGGCTTACGACGACCAGATGCGTCCGGTTCACCAAGCTCCATCTTCTGTAGGAGCATTCGTTTTACATGACCTTTTTCATCACCTTCGTACTTAATTGGATTATGCAGCGTATAGAACTCAATACCTTCTTCTTTGGCATGTTTTACTTCCTCTATACGGGCTGGCATTTCTTCTTCCGAGCGGCGATAAATGATATATGCTTTTTCTGCACCTAAACGTTTTGCTGTACGTATCGCATCCATAGCAGTGTTACCTGCACCTATAACAGCAACTTTCTTACCCATTTGCACAGGGGTGTCACTTTCCGGGTTTGATGCATCCATCAGGTTGACACGGGTAAGATATTCATTAGACGACATCACTCCAATCAGATTTTCTCCCGGAATATTCATGAAGTTAGGAAGCCCTGCTCCGCTTGCAGCAAAAATTCCCTTGAAGCCTTTTTCTCTCAGGTCTTCGTGGGTAATCGTTTTTCCAACAATACAGTTCTTGACGAACTTAACCCCCATATCACGAAGTACATTTATTTCAACGTCTACTATTTCGTTTGGAAGACGGAACTCTGGTATACCATATTTAAGAACGCCCCCAATCTCATGTAGTGCCTCAAATACAGTTACGTCATATCCTCGTTTTGCCATATCTCCGGCAAAAGAAAGTCCTGCCGGGCCTGAACCTACGGCCGCTATTTTTATGCCATTGGCAGGAGCTAGTTCGGGTATAGCTACTTGTCCGCTTTCACGCTCATAGTCTGCCGCAAAGCGCTCTAAGTATCCGATAGCCACCGGCTCTTTTTTCATCTTTTGTATATAGATACATTTCGCTTCACACTGCTTTTCTTGTGGGCATACACGTCCGCAGACAGCAGGCAAGGCGCTTGTTTCTTTCAGCACTTTAGCTGCTTCAAGAAATTCACCACGCTCTATGTTTTTAATGAAGGTTGGTATTTGGATTCCCACCGGACAACCTTCCATACAAGTAGGGTTTGCGCAGTCGAGGCATCGTGCCGCTTCTGCCATAGCTTGTTCTTCGGTAAGTCCTAAATTAACTTCTTCTTTCAGGGAGTGGCTTCTGTATTCAGCATCCAACTCGGGCATGTGTACACGAGATTTTTCTCCTCGTTCTTTAGCCTTCATGGTTTTACGCAGTTCCTCTCTCCATGGTTCGCTTCGGCGTGCTTGTATATATTCTTGTTCTGTCATTTTTAGTCGTAAGTTGTAAGTAATTAGTTATAGGTAATAAGACTGAGCTGATATTTTTAATTTTACTCAATAATTAATTTAACTATAAGCTCTTAGCCTCATTAGCATTTCGTCGAAATCTACTTCGTGAGCATTAAACTCGGGACCATCAACACATACAAATTTAGTTTTTCCTCCTACCGATACACGACAAGCACCGCACATGCCTGTGCCGTCTACCATAATGGTGTTTAATGATGCCATTGTAGGAATATTGTATTTCTGGGTCAGTAAAGAAACGAATTTCATCATAATAGCAGGGCCTATGGTTACACATAAGTCTACTTTCTCACGATTAATTACCATCTCAACACCATTTGTAATCAATCCTTTGTGTCCGTAAGAACCATCATCGGTCATAACTATTACTTCGTCCGAGTATTCGGCTACTTGTTTTTCGAGTATCACAAGGTCTTTGGTGCGTGCTGCCAAGACAGAAATAACTTTATTTCCGGCTCTTTTCATCGCTTCTATAATTGGAAGCATTGGCGCAATACCTACTCCACCCCCGGCACAGATAACCGTCCCGTAGTTTTCGATATGGGTTGCTTGTCCTAGCGGGCCAACAATATCAGTTATATAATCGCCCACATTCAGTTCGCAAATCTTTTTTGAAGAGGCTCCTACAGCCTGAATAACAATAGTGATAGTTCCTTTGTTAAGGTCAGATGCTGCAATGGTTAAAGGTATACGCTCGCCTTTCTCGCCAACACGTACAATGACAAAGTGGCCGGCCTTACGGCTTTTAGCGATAAGAGGTGCTTCAACCTCAAACTTAACTACGTTTTCAGAGAAATACTCTTTGTCTACAATTTTGTTCATTAAAACATTAGTTTAATCCAGTATAAAGATAATACAGCTATTACAAACCAAAGAAGAATACCTAGAAGAAAGGTGTTTACGCCTGTTTTTTTTACTTCTTCCAGATTAATAGAGGCTCCGATAAAGAATAAAGAAATCATCATTCCTTTTTTTCCAAGCCAGCTGAGATGTTCGTTTGTTTCTGTCATTCCCGGAATATAGTTTCCTATAATGATAGCAACAACAAACAGAAATATAAACCAAGGTATTGTTATTTTCGAGGTTTTATTTTTATTAAAGAACGCGATGCATAATGCAAGCGGTATAATCCAGAGTGTACGTGTTAGTTTTACGGTTGTACCCACTTGCAGGGCCTGCTCTCCGTATGCCGAACATGCTCCTACTACCGAGCTGGTGTCGTGTATAGCTATGGCAGCCCAATATCCGAAATGGGTCTGATCCATTTGAAGCAGATGTCCGATAGCTGGGAAAATAAATAATCCTACAGCATTTAATACAAAAACAACAGCAAGTGAAAAACTTATCTCGTTGTTTTTTGCCCCCAAAACCGGAGCTACGGCGGCAATGGCACTCCCTCCACAAATAGCTGTTCCGCTAGATATAAGTAATGTTGTGTTTTTTCCTACTTTCAGTAACAAACCGAGTCCGATACCCGCTAAAACTGTTATAAGAACCGAACCCACAGTGATCATAAACCCTGTTTTCCCTGTTTGGATAACCTCATGCATCGACATCGAAAAACCCATGCATACAATAGATGCTTGCAGTAGATACTTTGTTAGCTTGCCTGTTTTAACTACTTCCTCCCCTTTATAAAAAAAAGCGAGTATTATACCGAGAAATAAAGCCAACGGTGCTGAGAAGAACGGGAAGAAACAGCAGATTGGTACAATATAATATAATTTGCTCAGAAGTTTTTGCACGATTGTCTATGCCTCCAATATTTTTAATGCTTTGTTTTCGCATTCAGTCATATATTCTCTTTCTCCGGGCCCTTTGTCATTGATCCCACACAGATGCAGTATTCCGTGTATTATAATACGGTTAAGCTCTTCATCGTAATTCGTTCCGAACGTTTCAGAGTTGCTTTTGACTGTATCTACACTGATAAAAATGTCCCCCGATATTATATCATCTTCACTATAGTCGAATGTAATAATATCAGTATAATAGTCGTGTTGCAAATACTGGTTATTTACTTCAAGTATTTTTTTGTCGGAGCAAAAAATAAATGAAATATCTCCAATCTGTTTACCATAAGATGTGGCAACCAGTTTTATCCAGTCTGTAGTTTTACGTTTCTTTATAGACGGAAGTTTTACTTCCTCTGCTTGATAGAGTATAGACATGGTAACTGTATGATAGTTTTATGTATAGCGATTTATTAAAAAATGCTATTAAAAATAGAATTTTAATAACTGCGCGATAAAGGTACAAAAATACAATGTACATTTACTGTATTCCATACTAAAATATATGAATTTGTTTTCGTTAAATGTTTTTTACTGTCTGTTTGCTGTGTAAATATATGATTCGATTGAAAATCGCGTTTTTATAAATAGGGTTCCATTTATGCATAACTTACTCAAAACTTTTATATGAGAAAATGTCTTTTTCTAGTCTTATTGACCTTTATCAGTAGTCATCTTTTTGCACAAACTTTAGTTCAAGGAACAGTCATCGATAAGGATAGCAACAAACCTATAGCGGATGTGATAGTACAGTATGGAGCCACTTCGAGAGACTATGTTAATACAGATACTAAAGGAAGATATGCTATTCCGACTGTAAGTGAAGATGTTATTCATTTCCAATGCATTGGTTACAAAGTGAAATCTGTTGCTAAAAGTTCACTTTTGATAAACCCTGTTGTTCGGATGGAATTGAATCCTGTATATCTTAACCCCATTGTTATTAGCCCGGGAGATGCAGATGCTCTGTTGGATGAAGCAATGCAAAACACGAAGAAGAAGCTCCTGCTCGATCTTCATCTGGGATACTTGTTGCACTTTCAGCAGACAAAAAAGTCGGATACATTGCAGAATGAAATATATATGAAGTATGCAACAACACTGAAAGATAAGGATCTGAAGAAAAATATGAAAAGGGAGAGAGTCCCTTATATGCTCAATATTATTGATATAAGGCGTGTGCAACGAACAGTGACTCCTACTTCGGAATTATACGGGGCAGAATACCATGCTTCACATCTATTTACCTTTGGCAAAAGTGAGAATAACGAAACTACACGTTCTTTCACATCTGATAGTTCATATATCGTTTTGCAGATAGAGCCTCTCCAAGGCAAGGATGGTTGGGCACGAGGTGAGATATTCATTAATAAAGATGATATGACTATTGCTTCTATGGAGATAGAGTCTATCGACTCTGTTTTGGCTAGTCAGCCGTATAAGCGGTATATGGGAAACCGAGTTAAAATAAAGAGAAAGGTCGGTCGTTTCTCTTTCAAAAAGATAGGAGATAAGTATTATATGTCTGATTGCTATACTTACTATCGTTTTCAGACCCTAGACGAATTTGGCAAGGAGGATGAGATCACTTACTTTTGTGATGTTGAGTTTAAAGGTGTCATAGAAAAAAAGCAGATGCGAAATCGGCGTTTGTCAGGGTTCTGTCAAGAGCTGTTTTATTTTCCCGACTCTACCGCCCGTGAATTCTGGGATGAAAATTTTGCTCAGGATTTGGAGACATATTATCAAGGATCGGGGATAGCTCCAACAAAGCAGGTGCCAATGAGTAAAAAAATATTTAATGTAGTTAAGTTTGTTGTTCCTGCCGTGGCAATAGCTCTTTTGGTAAAATGATATGAATAGCCTGAAGATAAAGAATGGTTGGAATTTTATAAATTATCAAAAATAGGTGATCAAATCACGCCTTACTTTGTTACATAAATAGTTAATACACAAAAAATAGATAATATGGAAAATCATGAATGTGACTTATTGAATGAAAAGCAAATACAGGAGTTAAAAGCTCTTAAACGCAAAAATAGGAGGAGAAATGCATTCTGGCTCTTAATGGGATTGCAGGTTGGTTCGCTTGTCGTATCTTATTATTTAGGACGTTCGCATAAATAATAGATTGATTATCGAACTAAACTAGAAATGCACCTTTTGCAAAAACAAAGGTTTATCGAATTAGTTTGTCGCTTCTCTTTTTTCCCTCTTTATCGCTTTCTTTATCATTATCATGCGTTCCAGCTCTTGTAATAAAGAACCGTCCTCAACTCTGATTAGCATCCACTTACCATCATGTAGCTGAGGTGTTTGATCGAATATCGTTGTGAAGATATTGCTGAAGGACTCCCTGTACGCATTAAAAGTTATAACTTCTTTCTTACCATATATAAGGATTACTGAGAATGCATCTTTTTCGGGAAGTATGGATACTAGTGTTTTACCATTCTTGCGGTAGCGAATAATTACCCCATAATTTTTCCCTCCAAAAGAAATCTCTTGTTCGAAGTTATAGTTTTCATTCAGAAAGTCAAGTAACGAATCAAAGGCTTGCACAGCTTCTTTCTGTGCAATAAACTCTCTTATCTCATCCATATTGGGCAATGGATCTTCCCTATAAATTCGTTCAGGTAATGGTGTATTCATAAACATCTTATTTCTGATAGTTGTAAAGATAACTATTTTTCGTTGAATTTTGGTTTTCTGCTTATAATTAAATGTACGACAAGACATAAGCTTACAAAAAAGGCTCCTGTAAATACAACGCCATTCCATCCATAAGCTCCCCAGGCCTTACCTCCTACGAATGTACCGATAGAACCTCCTATGAAATAAGAGACCATATATACCGTATTCAAACGATTGGCAGCTTCTGGCTGGGATGATAGTACAATTGTTTGATTGGTGACATGCATTGCTTGCAGCCCCATATCTAAAAGAATAATACCCACAATGATTCCTATATAAGTGCTATCGGCCACCCCAAACACTCCCCACGAAACGATCATAATGAAGGTCGCTATGGCTATAAGCTTGTTTTTGTTTACTTTGCCCGATGCTTGTCCTACAAGGGTAGCCGCCAGCGCGCCTGCTATTCCGAACAAGCCCAAAGATCCGGCCACATCGCTTCCCTGAAAGTAAGGAGCTTCCTGAAGTCTGAAAGTGAGGGTAGTCCAAAATGCAGAGAAAGAGGCAAATCCCAAAGCTCCCCTTAATGAAGCTAATTGTAAGCTCGGAATGCTTCTTGCATATCGTATAACAGATCCCATCAGTTGTCCGTAAGTGCCCTTAAAGGTTGGTTGCATATTTGGTAACATCCATGCAATGAGTACGGCAAGTATAATCATGAGTCCTGCAGCAATGAGGAATACATTTCTCCAGCCGAGATATTCTCCTACAACACCGCTAAAAACACGTGACCCTAAAATACCGATCAGCAATCCACTCATAACGATACCTACATTTCGTCCCTTTTCTTCGGGACGGGATAATTGGGCTGCTATGGGCACAAATATCTGAGGAACAACAGATGTAAGCCCGATACAAAAGCTTGCTGCGAGCATGACTATTAAGGACTTACTTAAAGCGAAAACGACTAATGACAGGATTATGAAAAAGAAATCGATAAGGATAATCTTTTTTCGCCTAAACATGTCTCCAAGTGGGATTATAAGTAATAATCCAGCAGCATATCCCATCTGGGTAAACATTGCGACCTTACTTGTTGCTGATTCAGATTCACCCAATTCTTTGGCTATAACGCCCAGTAGGGGCTGATTGTAGTAATTGTTGGCTACTACAAGGCCTGCACCTATTGCCATCAGCCAAAGGATGCTTTTTGATAAAAACAATTCGTTTTCTTTTTCTGGCATTGTTGTCAAATTTACTTTTATTCAGCTTAAAGCCTTTTATAGTTTTTACACCTTAGTCGTAGACTTTACGGTGATTTATTTAAAATATTGTGAAATACTTAAGTTGCATCTAAAGAGATTCTTATTGTCAAAAAGGTGACAAAGGTGACACTTTATTTATTGTTTTTAATTGTTACCTTTTTTCTGTTTCTAGTTTTGTCAAAGACTAAAAACAATATATAATATTCGCTATTGCTTTCTACTTAATAGATAATTTTATACTTATAAGATACTCTTTTTATGGGCTCGGTTTCGCCGGTTTTGGAGAACCTGCAGAACTAAAAAACATTTCTCAATGAAGTGAAATCTTTTATAAGAAAAGATATATTCTTATCTTGAGATTACAAAGAGAAGTTTGTCTACAAGATTATTCTATTATCTCTACTAAGAATCTTTGTATTATATAACTATCCAAGTTATATGTATGAATGAATAATATGATGCCTACAAATGTATACCTACATTAATCGATAAAGCGCTTTGTAATATCACCGAATGCATCTATACGTCTGTCTCGGAAGAATGGCCACCAACGTCGTACTTGTTCAGAACGCTTCATGTCTATTTCTACTATTTGTACTTCTTCTTTGTCGTTGGATGCCTGCCATAGAATTTCGCCTTGAGGGCCTGCAACGAAGCTGTTTCCCCAAAAAGTGATCCCATTGGTTTGTCCTGATGGGTCGGGTTCGTATCCTGTACGGTTTACAGATACAACGTGCAGTCCGTTAGCTACAGCGTGTCCTCGTTGAGCGGTCACCCAAGCTCCAAGCTGGCGGCTTTTTTCGTCTTCTGTATCGGTCGATTCCCAGCCTATAGCTGTAGGGTAAATAAGAATGTCTGCCCCAGCCATTGCCATCAGGCGTGCAGCTTCGGGGTACCACTGATCCCAACATACCAAAACTCCAAGTTTGCCTAATGATGTTTCGATCGGCTTAAAGCCAAGATCTCCAGGAGTGAAATAAAATTTTTCGTAATAAGCCGGATCGTCAGGAATATGCATCTTGCGGTATTTACCTGCAATAGTTCCGTCTTTTTCTATTACCACAGCTGTATTGTGATACAGTCCGGGAGCACGACGTTCGAATAGGGAAAGTACAATGACAACTCCTAACTCTTTAGCCAGAGTCCCAAAGTCGTCGGTAGACGGTCCCGGTATTGTCTCGGCCAGATCAAAAATATTTGTATCCTCTACTTGACAGAAATAAAGCGAATTGTGCAGCTCTTGCAAAACAATAAGTTGTGCACCTTCGTTTGCTGCCTTACGGATTTTATCTTTTAGTCCTGCTATATTTTTCTGTATATCAGGAGTATTTGCCTGTTGTATGATTCCTATTTTCATAATCCTCTAATCTGGTAATTTAATTGTATTGGGAGACATTTGTATATGTTTCTCAAACTCATCAATCCTTAACTGAATGTCATCCAGAAACTCTTGCGTGCACCCGCCCTTTTTGGCATCCAGATAATATTGTTTAAGTAAAGGTAAAAATAATATGTCGTTTCCCGAAAATACCATCGCCGGAACATCATTTTTTATACACCTTAATAATAATGCTTTTTGATCTTTCATAAACGCTTGGGTATTATACAAAATTATCGGGATATTGCATCGTTATGCAGTGCAACGAACCATGTTGACGTATCAAGGAAGAACAATCTATTCCTATGATTTCTCTTGTAGGAAAAGCTATTTCTAATTTCTCTTTGGCCTCTGTATCTCTTTCCTGGTCGTTGTAGAATGGAAGTAGTACAACATCGTTCATTATAAGGAAATTGGCGTAAGTCGCCGGAAGCCTTTCATTGTCTTCGTCGTATACGGCTTTTGCCATAGGCAGCGAGATTAACTTATATGGATTGCCTTGATAATCGGTGAAGGTTTTTAATTGTTCCTCCATTTTAGCCAGAGCCTCATAGTGTTCGTCTTTTTTATTTTCACATTTTACATATACAATTGTGTGCTCGTCGCAATAACGAGCCAATGTGTCTATATGGCTATCAGTATCATCTCCACTTAGGTAACCATGATTCAACCATAATATTTTATTTAGTCCGAAGACTTCTTTTAGATACTTTTCTATTTCATTTTTCGACATGAAGGAATTTCTGTTCGCAGAAAGCAAGCATTCGGATGTAGTCAAAAGTGTGCCTTTTCCGTCCGATTCCAATGCGCCTCCTTCGAGGGCAAAATCCTTCTTGTTGATTAACTCTACATCACTTTTAAATATACCGTTTTTGAACAAGCCTCTGCTTATTTGATTGTCGTAGTTCGATGCAAACTTTAATCCCCATCCATTGAATGTGAAATCATACACTTGTTTTTTCCCATTATTGATAACAGATATCCCGCTGTGATCACGTGCCCATGTATCATTGGTTGGCAATTCTACCAATGTGAGGTTTGGGAATAAGTCTTTATGCTCTTTCAACTCATATTTCACGGTTTCTGCATTGTGACAAACAACAATTAATTTTTGCCTTTTCAGTATTTCTACTGCTATATTCACATAGCATGCAGTAACTTCTTCGAGCATATAATCCCAATCGGTATCAGGATGAGGCCATGTTAATTGGATTGCACTTTGCGGATACCATTCGGGTGGAAAAAATATATGATTCATTATCAACGGTCTTTTTATTGTTTGTTTGCTGCACAAAAGTACAAAATTATTACTTTAATACACCTCCTGTTAATATCCGCCCCGAATTGATTGTTTGTCTTCGGGCAGAGAAGAAAAGTTCGGGATGAGAATAAGTACATAAGTTCGCAACTTCTATATTCTTGTTGTCGATGCCGGCTTCAATTAACAGTAATTTATTTGCCAATTCAAGATTTATGTGCATTTTTCCGCTCTCAGTATTGCGATATGCTATATCAGTGATGGAAAATCCTGTCTGAATAAAAGCATCCACAACTTCATCTCCTACTTCAAAGTGTTTCTGTGAGATGCAAGGGCCTATTCCTGCCACTAGATCTTGAGGTTTGCTGTCGAAATGCTCTGTCATCTTTTCTATTGTTTTCTCTGCGATTCGGGCTACAGTACCTTTCCATCCGGCATGTATTGCAGCAAGCACATGTTGTGCAGGATCAAATATAAGAATGGGCACACAATCGGCAGTCGTAACTCCTATGCAAATATCTTTCTGATTGGTGATTAAAGCATCAATGCCATTCAGATATTTTGCTTTTTCCAAATCACTTTTGTTCAGAAAGTCATTATCAATGATTCGTATCTGATCGTTATGAGTCTGATAGGGAATGTATAGGTTTTCTATGGATACATTTATTTCATCAGCAAGAAGTTCCTGATTTTCACTGACACAATCTGCATCATCTCCCGAATAAGGACTAAGGTTTAGAGAAGCGTATGCTCCTGTGCTAATTCCTCCTTGGATGGTAGTTGTGAAAACTGATACGCTCTTTGTTGGAAAAGAGGGAAATGTAAGTAGATTCAGTCTGTTGCTTCGAATTGTATCCATATTCCTAATTTTAAGAAATGCCCTCGATCTCTGTTGATAAAGGGCATTTGCTTGTCTTATTTATTTTCTTCTTCAGTATCTTCTCCGTAATAAAAATCCGGATCGAAATCTTCATTTTCTTCCTCATCCCAGTCTTCTTCCTCGTAGTCATCTTCAGGGATAGATTCGTCATCATCATCGAATTCCACAACTTTTATGTCGAGGTTGCGATGGGTGATGCTTTCAAACGATTTTTTGTATTCTCCGTCTGCATTTAGTTCACGCCATAGCATATCTTTTAGGGCTGTAATATTATACCCTGTAATGGATGAAATAAATATATGCGGTATTTCGGGTAGATCAGCTTCCAGAGCCTCCATTAGTTCATCGTCGAGCATATCGGCTTTCGAGATCGCTAATATTCTTCGCTTATCTAACAATTCGGGATTGTACTGAGCCAATTCATTCAATAAAACTCTGTATTCTTGATGGATATCATCAGCATCGGCAGGTACCATAAACAGTAAAAGCGAGTTACGCTCAATATGTCGTAGGAAACGCAATCCGAGTCCTTTCCCTTCGCTTGCACCTTCTATAATACCCGGTATGTCAGCCATTACAAATGATTTGTAATCACGATAACTTACAATGCCGATTTTAGGTTCAAGGGTAGTAAACGGATAATTTGCTATTTTGGGTTTTGCTGCACTAACGACTGATAGAAGTGTTGATTTTCCGGCATTCGGAAATCCTACGAGCCCTACATCGGCAAGAACTTTTAGTTCCAGTATGACCCTGCGCTCTTGAAATGGTTCGCCGGGCTGTGCATAGCGGGGAGCCTGATTTGTTGAGGTTTTGAAGTGGTTGTTTCCTTTTCCCCCTCTTCCTCCTTTCAATAGAACTACCTCTTTTCCGTCTTCAGTAACGTCGCAAAGATATTCTCCTGTTTCGGCATCATAGGCTACTGTTCCGCAAGGAACATCTATGATTTTAGAATCACCACTTTTACCTGTACTCAATCTGCCCGATCCGCTTTCTCCATGTCCTGCAAGGACATGTCGTTGGTATTTCAGGTGGAGCAGTGTCCACATGTTTCGGTTGGCTCGGAGAATAATATCACCTCCGTCACCTCCGTCACCTCCGTCAGGGCCACCTTTCGGTATATACTTTTCCCTGCGGAAATGGGTTGAACCTCTACCACCTTTACCCGATCGGCAGTATATCTTGACGTAATCTATGAAATTTGATTCTGCCATATTTTTATTTATTCTATTTAGATAACAAAGGAAGTTATAATACCGTTCACGGTTTATAACTTCCCTGTATATATAAATAATTCAATTATTTAACTTTGTCCACGGCTTCGGCTATAAGATCAAATATCTGATCTATGGTGCCAACTCCTTTTATTGTGGCCAATTTCCCCGAATTCATATAATGATCTTTCAGTGGGGAAGTTTGATTTTTATATACATCAAGGCGGGATTTTATAGTCTCCAGATTATCATCTGAGCGTCCCGATTGTTGTCCGCGTTTAATAAGTCTGTCTATCAGTTCAGGTTCTTCTACATCGAGATTGATAACGATAGAAATTTCTTCTCCGCGTTCTTTTAATATTTTTTCAAGAGCCTCGCCTTGAGCGATTGTTCTTGGAAAACCATCGAATATAACGCCTGCTTTATCTTTTTTACTATCCAAAACATTTGCCAGCATCCCGATAACTACATCGTCCGGTACAAGCTGACCTTTAGAGATATATTCTTCGGCCAATTTGCCTAGTTCGGTTCCGTTTTTTATCTCAGCGCGTAGCACATCTCCTGTCGAAATGTGAGCGAGATTATATCTTGTGATGAGATTTTCACTTTGAGTTCCTTTTCCTGAGCCCGGAGCTCCAAAAATTATAATATTCAGCATACTGTTAGAATTACGAGTTACAAGTTACGGGTTGCAAACAGCAAGGCGTAAATCGTAAATATTATTGTTAAGAGTTTTTTATTTTGTATATGTCAGCAAGATTGCGGCCATAACCATCATAATCGAGTCCGTATCCGACAATAAAGTCGCTAGGGATTTCTAATGCCACATAGTCTAGCTGTACTTTATGCTTTAAGGCATCAGGTTTAAGAAGGAGTGTAGTTACAAGTATTTCTTTCGGACTATCGCATGCCAACTGTTCGAGCATCAAAGACATCGTATAGCCTGTGTCTACTATATCTTCAACAATAACTATTGTACGATCTGTGATATCTTCTTCAAGTCCGTATATTTCTTTCAATTTACCTGACGATGACGTACCTTGATAAGATGACATTTTCACGAAAGATACTTCGCTTGGAACAGTAACACGCTTCATCAGTTCCGAAGCGTACATAAAAGAACCGTTCAGAACACAGATAAATAAAGGATCCTTACCTGCTAAATCTTTGTTCAGTTTTTCTGCGATATCATCTATTGCTTTTTCAATTACCTCCTGTGTCAGAAATAGTTCGAATTCTTTATCTTTGATTTTTACTGTCTTCATAGAAGCTCTTCTCCTTAAATATTTATTAAAGTGCAAAAGTAGTACATTTAGCTTAAAAATACATAACGAATTATGTTTTTTAATAAATAGAAATGAATAATTGCGGAGAAAATTAAAAAAGGTATTCTGAATGAATACCTTTTTATCATATAAAGAACTTTACTTATTATTGAGGTGTGCCGTACACTTCTTCACACGGCTGTACAATTACCCAACCTTCACCTTCAAACATCATCTGGAAGCTTTCGCCGCTACCACGTCCGATGAATGTCTTCAGAGATATATCTGTTTTTATAGTTGGAGTCAGATTGCCCGACCATGCAACAGTGGCGTTAGGGTCGGTAAATATCGGTTGTCCCGGCTTCACCAATAACGTCATTGGTTTACCGTGAGTAGTGATAGCAACATGTCCTGTTCCTGCCAGACGTACTTGAAAGAGTCCGCCGCCCATAATGCCGGCAATGCTTTTCATCATTTTTACATCTGATTGTATCGAATTTTCATGAGCAAGGATGTCATTCCCATTTACATTGATAGCCTCGTTTTCGAGATATAAGATTCTTACTCTTTTTTCGAAATCAGCCGCATATACACGTCCGGTTCCGGAAGTTCTCATCATTGTGGTTCCTTCTCCCGACATTGTTTTCTTTAGTAGGTTTCCGATGCCTTTGCTCAGCATACCCTCTCTTTCAAACTTTATGTTTCCTGTATAAGCGACCATTGCTCCTTTTTTTAACATGACCGTTTGGTTGTTGATGTTAAGCTCAAGCATATGAGTGCTCTCCAATTGGAAAAAGTCGTTTTTTGACTCGTCTTGTGCAGTTTCTTCGATGAAAGATCTAATAGAATATTTGTTCATACACGTAAAGTTGTTGATAATGATTAATAAAAATTGACTATAATTCAACAAAAGTAATAAAAATAGGGTATAAATAAAAAGAACAGCTTTTAGAGCCTGATTCCAATATTTAAACAGAGTGAAACATTTTATCTCATTGAGATTATTTGTTTCACTCTGTATATCATAAAAACCGAAGTGTGTATTGACCGTTTTTTATGTTTGGTTGCAGAACCTCATTTTATTCTTCAACCAGCGCAAAATCGAGTTGTTTCCGTTCCAGATTGGCTCGGGCAACTTTAATTTTCAGCGGGTCGCCAAGGCTGTAAGTGCGTTTTTTGCGACGACCTCGTAAACAGTAATTCTTTTCGTCAAATTCGTAGAAGTCATCATCCAAATCTCGGATCGGAATCATACCCTCACACTTGTTTTCATTTATTTCTGCATAAACACCCCATTCTGTTATACCGGAGATTACAGCATCGAAGACCTGTCCGAGTTTATCAGACATATATTCTACTTGTTTGTACTTGATAGATGCTCTTTCTGCATTAGCCGCTAGCTGTTCCATTTCAGAGCTGTGTTCACATTTACCTTCGTATAGATGCTTGTTTACACTGCGTCCTCCATCCAGATACCTGGTGAGTAATCTGTGCACCATCATGTCGGGATAGCGACGTATAGGGGACGTGAAATGTGTATAGTATTCGAATGCCAGCCCGTAGTGACCGATGTTGACTGTGGAATATATTGCTTTTGCCATCGCACGTATAGCGATCGTAGAAATAAGATTCTCTTCAGGTTTTCCGCTCACTTCGTCCAGTAGGTGATTGATAGCTTTCGATACATTTGTCTTTGTTCCATCTACTTTGATTTTGTAGCCAAAACGACGGATAAACTCAGAGAGGTTTTCCATCTTTTCGGTATTTGGTATATCGTGGATACGGTAAACAAATGTTTTCGCACTTTTATTTTTCGGAACATTTCCTACAAACTCTGCTACAGTTTTGTTTGCCAGAAGCATAAACTCTTCTATCAGTTTATTCGAATCTTTGGCGTATTTAAAATATACACTCAGGGGTTTTCCCTTCTCATCGATCTCGAATCTCACTTCGTGACGATCGAACGCGATAGCTCCGTTGTCGAAACGTTTAGCCCGCAATTTTTTTGCCAGATCATTAAGTTGTAAGATTTCTTCCTTAAAGTCTCCCTCGGCCCCTTCTATTATATCTTGAGCTTCCTCGTACGTAAATCGTCTGTCGGAATGGATAACAGTGCGGGCAATTCTATGCTTTTTTATATTTGCTTCATCATCTAGTTCGAATATAACAGAGTAACATAGTTTATCTTCATGAGGGCGTAGTGAACATAGGTTATTGCTTAGTCTTTCGGGTAGCATCGGGATTGTACGGTCTACAAGATAGATGGATGTAGCTCTACTCTCACCTTCTTTATCTATCGTGTCTCCCTCTTGTACATAGTGCGTTACATCAGCTATGTGCACACCTACTTCCCAACGTCCGTTTTTTAATTGTTTGATAGATAATGCGTCGTCGAAGTCTTTTGCATCTCGTGGGTCGATGGTAAATGTCGTTGTACTACGCATGTCTTCGCGCTTGGCTATCTCTTCGGCGGTGATGTCATCCGGTATTTTATTTGCTGCCGCTTCTACCTTTTCAGGATATTTATATGGTAATCCAAATTCGGCAAGGATCGCATTCATCTCGGTGTTGTTTTCTCCTGCCTTTCCCAGTATGTCTATAACTTTTCCTATCGGGTTCTTCGCTTTCTGAGGCCATTCTACTACCTCTACCAATGCTTTGTCTCCGTCATTTCCTCCTTTGAGGTTGTCTTTCGGGATGAATATGTCATTCGCAAGTATCTTGCTATCCATTACCAAGAAAGCAAATTGCTTTTGGACATCGAGTGTGCCAACAAATGTTGTTTGTTTCCGTTCCAGTATTTCTAATACTTCTCCTTCCGGATCACGCCCTTTTCGCTTTGCCAGCATTTGTATTTTCACACGGTCGCCATTCATTGCGTGAGCCGAATTGCGTTCGGCAATAAATATATGAGCCGAATCACTTTCTCCATCCGGTACGAAAAAGTTTTTGCCATTGCTTCTTCGTTCGAATACTCCTTCAACAAAGATTCCTCTATTGTTCGACTTATATTTTCCCTTTCCGGTTTCTATTATAAAATCATCTTCTTGGAGGTCGTATAGTATATTGCTTATTAGTTGTTTCTCTGCAGGTTTTTTGAATCCTAACTTTTCGGCTACCTGTTTAATGCCAAATGATTCGGAAGAATTCTTGTTGAAAAAGTTTACAACGGAATTTGTAATGTCGCTTTTAGTCTTCCTTTTGTCTTTTTTATGAGGAGCTTTATTCTTACTCATATTTCTCTTATTAAATTATTTCTTAATATCTATAACAACCGTTTGTTGTTAATTTTTATCTGTATATCTGTTAAAACTACTCAAATGTACAAAAAAGTATGGATATTAGATATTAGATAAAGTATGAATAAAATTTAATTATCAAGATTTTGTGTAATTTTACATCCTGTAAAAATGAAAATATAATGTCTTGTATTTTAAGTATAGAAACTTCTACAGAAGTATGCTCAGTAGCTGTCTCTAACCGAGGTGAAATAATATTTGAAAAAGAAAATATAGAAGGTCCTTCCCACGCTGTTCTCCTCGGAGAATATGTAAATGAAGCAGTCCAATTTTTGAGATTGGAGAATATGTCGTTAGACGCCGTTGCTGTCAGTTGCGGACCGGGCTCTTATACAGGGCTTCGTATCGGAGTGTCTGAGGCAAAAGGTCTTTGCTATGGATTGAATATTCCTCTGATTGCAATTAATACATTAGAATTGATGGCTTATGGGGTTGTAAAATCAGACGTGATTGATCGGTCAATTCTTCTTTGTCCGATGATAGATGCCCGTAGAATGGAGGTTTATGATGCCTTGTTTGACTTTGACTTAAACTTGAAAAAAGAAATATCTGCTGATATTATAGACGAAAATTCTTTTGCTGACATTCTGAATGAAAATAAGATAGCCTTTTTCGGCAATGGCGCAGACAAATGTAAAAACGTCTTGTCGCATGCGAATGCTCAATTTATAGATAACGTATATCCGAAGGCCGCAAATATGGTGACATTAGCAGAGAAAGCCTATGAAGAAAAATCATTTGTAGACGTTGCTTATTTTGAGCCATTCTATCTCAAAGAATTTGTAGCGACTACACCTAAAAACAAGGTTTTGTCGGGGAAATAATCCTTTATATGAGTTGTTTTCTTATTTGTATGGTATCAGTTTTGTGATAGCTATTCTTTTTTTTGTGCATACAAGCAACATTCTGAAGCTTTTTTGCATCATATATTATATAATTAACCTACTTCTTAAAATATGAAAAAGCTTATATTATTTCTTTTTAGCGCATTGTCGCTTATTCTAGTAACTGCTTGTAGTGATGATTCGGATCTTGATTTTAATTATGAAATAGCAGATTGTGAGCAGGTTCAATTATCTGCTGATATTTCTGGTGAGGATTGTATCTCTTCAGGGCAAGCTCTTCAGGGAGAGTTAACGCAAGTGAAAGGTCAGATTGTCCTGAAAAAAATTAAAAGTGGAACTGCTGTTTTGGATATTATTGTTGTAAAAGGTATTGATGGTAAAGAATATTCAAGTTGTAGTACAGAATTTAATAAGAATAATGTAGGTAAGATGATAATCTTCTCAGGATTAACTTATGGGCCTAGTACGTCTGCTTTTTATTATTACATACCCAGCGGAGGATTTTTAAAGGTAACTGAACTTTGGTTGAAAAAGTAATAAGCAGATTTAGCTTTTATCGATAGAGAAATCCGACATTCTCACGTTTCTCTCTTTATTTCATAAAAAATCTTTCTAAATATTTGTATTGTAAAAAATAACATCTATATTTACGAAAAAATAGTAGATTTACGTAAAGTTTATAATAATGGAAAAGTTAACCCATCAGGAGGAAGCGGTAATGCTTCATATTTGGCAATTAAAAGAGTGTGTAGTAAAAGACATTCTAAATGAAATGGACGACCCAAAGCCGCCTTACACTACCGTTGCTTCTATTGTTCGTAATCTGGAGCAAAAGGATTATTTGAACTCTAAGAAATATGGAAATGTGTGGGTTTATACTCCGAAAGTAGCCGAAGATGATTATAAGAAGGCTTTTATGTCGAATGTGGTGAAGAGTTATTTCGAAAACTCGTATAAAGAGTTGGTCTCGTTCTTTGTGAAAGAAGAAAAGATATCCCCTGAAGAGTTGCAAGAAATAGTGAAAATGATAGAAAAAGGAAAAGAGTAAATCATTTAATTGTTAACGCCATGGAACACACAATTATACCTTATTTGATTAAAGCTTCTATATCATTGGCTTTATTTTATGGCTTATATATTTTGTTGCTCAGAAAGGATACTTTTTTCCGCCTGAGGAGGTTTTATTTTCTTTTTTCAATCGCTTTTTCATTGCTATTTCCTTTTTTGATGATTGAAGTGACGGCTAAAGAAGAGGTTCCTGTTCAGATACCGGCATATTGGCTTTCGCAAATAGAGGTATCGGCAATGCCCGAACAACAGGTTTCGGTGATTGATTGGAAACTGATTGCTTTATTTGCAATAGGAGCAGTATCTCTGATTTATGCACTACGATTTATAATGCAATTATTTTGTATACTAAAGTTGAAGGTCAGTCATGACTCTGAAAAATTGGATACATGTTGTATTGTAAAAATAAAAGACAGGAACGTTTCGCCTTTCTCCTTTTTCAGATGGATTTTTATCGGCTCCCAAATTGATGGAGAGGAAAAATTGAAAGAAATTATAGCCCATGAGATGGTTCATGTCAGGCAATCACACTCTGTAGATGTATTACTAGCCGAAGTCTTGTGTGTATTCTTCTGGTGGAATCCTTTTGTCTGGCTTTTGAAAAAGGAAATAAAAATAAATCTTGAATATCTAGCGGATGAGGGGGTCTTGAAGGAAGGATTCAGTCCCAAAGAATATCAATATATATTATTGCAAGTATCAAACGTAAATACCGGTATACCAATTATAAACAATTTTAATGTGTCACAATTAAAAAAACGAATTACCATGATGAATAAAAATAGGACATCGCTAGGTAAAGCAACTAAATATTTATTGCTTGTTCCGGTTGTTTTTGTTTTGCTATTAGGAAATGCTGTGCAGGCTTCGCCGGATATAGCTGATATGATAACGATACCTTTTGTTAATGACGGACAGCAAGTGCCTCAGAAAAAAGGGGATGTATATGTGACTGTAGACAAAATGCCTGAATTTCCGGGAGGACTGAATGCTCAGCAAAGGTTTATTGGGCAAAATTTGAAATATCCTGTTGAAGCTCAGGAGAAAGGTGTGGAAGGACGTGTCATTGTGCGTTATGTTATAAGAAGTACAGGCGATATTACAGATATAGAGGTTATAAGAGGTGTTTATCCGTCTTTGGATGAAGAAGTAGTCCGTATAGTGAAGGCTATGCCTAAATGGATTCCCGGAAAGCAAAATGGAAAAGCTGTTGATGTGTACTATACATTACCTTTGATATTCAAAATATCAGGCAGTAAGAAAATTTTTTCGGAGGGAGAAAAAGATAAAGATGTTATGGTTGCCGTCGGATATGGAACTCCTAAAAAAGAAGGCGTTACATTGAAAGAAATTACATTGAAAGAAGGTGGTGCTGAACCATCAGTAGATCACCCTTTCATTACCGTGGAGGATATGCCGGTGTTTCCCGGAGGGGAGTCGGCAATGCAGAAGTTTGTAGCAGATAATCTGAAATATCCTGAATCTGCACAAAAAGCAGGTGTACAGGGGCGTGTAACTGTTCGCTTCATAGTGGGTAAAACAGGAGAGATCTCAGATGTAAGAGTTATTAGAGGTATCGATCCTGAATGTGATGCAGAGGCAGTGAGAATGATACAATCTATGCCAAACTGGACGCCTGGCAAGCAGAATGGAATAGCTGTACCTGTGTATTTCACATTGCCGATTGTATATAGACTTAAAAAAGATACTGTAGTAAATACAACAAAGAAATAGCAGATTTTTTTCTCAAGATTATATAGAGGCTGGGTGATAAATAGCCTACCTCTATTAATCTTGAATTGCAAAAGATAATTTATGAAAAAGACCTTGATGCTCCTTTCTTTTTTAATTGTACATTCTGTTTTGTTTTCTCAAACTGTAGAGAATGAACTGGAAGCTTACATTCAAAATTTTCAATACCAAAAAGCGTTGGAGTATATTTCCGATAAAGAACCTTCGGCGTATCTACAGTTTCAGGAAGCGATGTGCCATAAAGCTTTGGGGAATTATTTGAAATCGATCGATATTTTACAAAGACTATCTACCGATAATCCCGAAAATGTTCGGGTTAAATCTGAATTGGCAAATTGCTTTGCGATAACAGGACGGAGGCAGGCTGGGATAGATTGTTATGATGATCTGATTCGTTTGGATTCAACGAACTTATATTATAAGATACAAAAGGCTGAGCTGCTATTCCAGCAGACGAAGTATGAAAAAGCGTTGTGCTTGTTTAAAGAGATATACGGTCGGAATAATTCTCCCAACACTTTAACTCAGATAGCTCAGTGTTTTGAGAAGATGAATCAAGCTGATAGTGCTATGGTTTACTTCAAAGCGGCATGGGATACTAATCCCTCTGATAGTTATTCTGCGGCAAGTCTTGTTAACCTATGTTTAAAGGCTGGTCGTAGCCTAGAGGCTTTAGCTCACTCTACAGCATATCTTGAAAAAGACAGCACCGATCAGCAGATGAATTTGCTGAATGCGTTGACGTATTATGTGATGGATGATTATGAGGAAACGATCTCCCGATTTAAGAAGTGTTATGAAGCCGGTGATTCCTCGCTTATTGTTAATCGTAGTCTTGGAATTTCTTACTATTCATTGAGGGAGAATTACGAAGCTGAGATTTTTTTAGACAAAGCATTTCGCCAGGATACTACAAATAATAATGTGCTCTATTGCCTTGCTGTAAGTTCGAACGAATTAGCAGATCATAAAAAGGCAATTCCCTTGTTTCGGAAGTTGTTGGATAGGACAATTCCGTCTGATCTGACTTTATATCTTTATTATAAAGGATTGGCATCGGCTTATGATAAGGGCTCTCTTTTCGAAGATGCTGTGGAAGCATATAAAAAGGCATTGATATATGCCGGAACCAATCAGAAAATGACAATAAATTTTGCGATAGGTCAATTGTACGAAAATCAAGTAAAAGATAGTTCGAACGCTCTTATATACTATCAGAATTATAGAAAGGATTTGAACGAATACCTAGAAGGTCTGATAAGAAAAAATGAAACGAATGAAAATGTTGACGATACGAAGAAGCGACTGAAATATTTAGATGAACATATCAAAGAATTAACAAAAGCGATGTCTGTTAATTAGCTGATCAAGCCCCAGTTGTACTTGTTACCACCTAGTTTGCGTAATTGTCTCTTTAGTAATAAGCTGTCAGGTTTCTCCATTTGCGGATCTTCATCCAGTACTTTCTGGGCGACTTCACGTGCATATTGCAGTATCTCCCCGTCTCGTACAAGGTTTGCTATCCGCAGATTGAAAGGGATACCGCTTTGTTGAGTTCCTTCCAGATCGCCCGGGCCTCTTAGCTTTAGGTCGGCTTCGGCTATTTCAAAGCCGTCATTGCTTTCTACCATTATGTCGATACGCTTCCGCGTGTCGGCTGATAGCTCGTAAGGCGTCACCAGAATACAATATGATTGGTCTGCTCCACGACCAACACGTCCTCGTAATTGGTGCAGCTGTGATAGCCCGAAGCGTTGAGCCGATTCTATTACCATAACGGATGCGTTTGGTACATTTACACCCACTTCAATAACGGTAGTTGCTACCATTATCTGAGCCTCATTGGTTACAAAGCGTTGCATTTCTGCATCTTTTTCTTTGGGTTTCATTTTGCCATGAACCTTGCAGACCGTATACTCGGGGAAGATTTCTTTTATATGCTCAAATCCCTCTTCAAGATTTTTGAGGTCGAGCTTTTCACTTTCTTCTATCAGTGGATACACTATGTATACCTGTCTTCCCTCTTGCAGTTGCCTGCGAATGGACTCGTATAAAGCCCCTCGCTTTTTGTCATACTGATGAATTGTTTGTATGGGCTTGCGTCCCGGTGGAAGCTCGTCTATTACCGATACGTCCAAATCGCCATATATGGTCATTGCCAGCGTGCGGGGAATAGGGGTGGCAGTCATTACTAAGATATGTGGCGGGTTTACATTTTTCGACCACAGCTTGGCTCGTTGTGCTACACCAAAGCGATGTTGCTCGTCAATAACCACTAAGCCTAAGTTTGAAAATTGTACGGTGTCTTCTATAAGGGCATGTGTGCCAATTAATATTTGAAGGTCTCCCGTCAATAGAGCATTGTGTATGCGTTCTCTATCCGATTTTTTTGTTGAGCCTGTTAGTAATTCTACATTTACATCAAGCCCTGCTAATGCTTCTGTGATTGTTTGGTAATGCTGGGTTGCCAATATTTCCGTTGGAGCCATCAGAGCTGCTTGGAAGTTGTTGTCCAGTGCAATTAACATAAGCATAAGTGCTACAAGCGTCTTTCCGCTACCAACATCTCCTTGCAGTAAGCGATTCATTTGTTCGCCGGTAGCCATATCTTGCCTGATCTCTTTTATGATTCGTTTTTGCGCATTGGTCAAGGGAAAGGGGAGGTTTTCATCATAAAACCTATTGAGGTAATCGCCTACCTTAGAAAAAACGAATCCTTTTAACTTTGACTTTCTATCGGCGGTATATCTTAGAATATTTAGCTGAATATAGAATAATTCCTCAAACTTTAATCTGTATTGTGCTTCTCGTAACAATGTTGTACTTTCCGGAAAATGGATGTTGCGCATAGCACTTTTTAACCCCATCAAGCGTGCTTCGTTGATGATGCTGTCCGGTAGCGTTTCGGGTAAGCTTCTTACAACTGAAGAAAATGCGGCTGCCATTATTTTCTGAATTGCTTTTGAGTTCAGATAATGGTTTTTCATTTTCTCTGTTGTGTTATAATAAGGCATCAAGCCTGTAGGGCGTTCTTCTTCGCTGATATATGGGTCAATATCGGGATGTGGAATATTAAATTTGTCTCCAAAAAGAGTAGGTTTCCCAAAAACAATATAGGGTAAGTTCACTTTATATTTATCCGTAATGAACTTTGCTCCTTGAAACCATACCAGATCAATAAATCCTGTGCCATCCGTAAAATGTGCTACGAGTCTTTTTTTTCTGCCTTCACCGAATGTCTCAAAAGCTGTAATTCTTCCTCTTATTTGTATATATGGCATATTGCCGTCTATCTCGTGTATAAAATAGATACGGCTGCGGTCTATATATTTGTAGGGGAAATAATATAGTAAGTCTTCAACCGAAAATACATTTATTTCCTTGTTGAGTATTTCGGCCTTCTTGGGGCCTACTCCTGCCAGATATTTTATGTCCGTCTGAAAAGAATCTGTCATCTTTCGGTTTAATGCCTAAATTCAAATAAAGTTAGCTTTCTGTTATTTTTGTTCTACGAAGATAATAAATAAAAATGTTTTGCGATCAAGAGGAGGTTGTTATTGCCTGTTGGGAGGATAATGTTTAATTTGCCTTGTTTTAATAAAGGATGAAATTTTTATTAAAAAAATTAAATTAAAAGGAGTGAAAGTTAAAATCGCAAAGCTTATTCGTTTATTTTTAGTCTCATATGATGTCATATTTAAATAATAACGAAAGTAAATGTTAATTAACATTTGTGCTAATAGATATTCTTAGAATGCTCTGTATATTTGTATTACCTGACGATTTATTATGAAAAATGAGTAGAATAAGGATGTCCGGCAGCTTTGGCGATGATCACATGAATGAACATTAATTGTGTAATTGCATTATAATAACATAACAGGCGCATGTAGTTTATTATGAGAATCGGAATAGATATAGGTGGATCAAAAATCCGTATGGCAGTGGTTGATGGCGGGCAGATATATAAAAAAATAGAAGCTCCTACGAATGCTGCTGAGTCAGAAGAAGCGATCCTTGCTAACTTGTGTGATATGATCCGCAAGATAATGAACTCAAATATTAGAGGGATTGGCATTGGAGTGCCTTCCGTTGTTGATGCAGAACAGGGAATTGTGTATAATGCTGTAAATATTCCATCATGGAAAAGAGTCTACCTGAAAGATATTCTGGAAAAAGAATTCAGAATTCCTGTTTTTGTAAATAACGAGTCTAACTGTTTTGCTTTCGGCGAGCGTTATTATGGAGAAGGCACAGCTTACCGGAATATTGTTTGTGTAACTCTCGGTACCGGGGTAGGAGCCGGAATTATCATCAATGACGTATTGTATAACGGAAATAATACCGGCGCAGGAGAAATAGGGAGTCTTCCTTATCTCGATGCCGATTATGAATATTATTGTAGTCGCAAATTTTTTGATCGTAACAATATTTCCGGTCGTGATGCTTTAAACATGGCTTTGGTTGGAGATACACAGATGATTTTACTGTGGGAAGAATTTGGTAAGCATATCGGCAAACTGATAAATGCTATCTTGTTTACTTACGATCCGCAAGCTATAATACTAGGGGGTGGGCTCTCGGCAGGATATCAGCTGTTTTCCGAGAAGATGTTTGATGTGATTACGACCTTTCCTTATCCTGAGACAATAAAGAGAATGAAGATACTACTATCTCGTAAAGAAGATATATACCTACTTGGAGCAGCTGCTTTAGTTGTTTGATTTTTTATAATAAATATTTACAATAGAACCATTAATAAATTTTTAACATGAGATTGGATTTAAGTTCGCAAATCGTATTAGATCGGGTGTCACCACGATATTATCGTCCCGAAAATGAATTTGAGCTTTCTGCTTTAACTCGTTTCGAGAAAGTACCCACCCAAATATATGAATCTTCAGTAGAGGCTTCACTAAGCATCGCTAGAGATATTGCGCATAAGATTAAAAACAAAACTATTGCCGGACAAAAGTTTGTTTTGGCACTTCCCGGAGGACATTCACCTCAAACTATTTATCAAGAGCTGATACGTTTGCATAAAGAAGACGGACTAAGCTTCAAAGATGTTGTAATATTCAATATCTACGAGTTTTATCCCCTTGCACCTCAGTCTAGTGGTAATTTGAAACTACTGAAAGAGTCTTTCTTGGATTATATAGATATTGATCTGAACAATGTATATTCTCCTGATGGACAAGTACGCAAAGAAGAAATATTGAACTATTGTAAAGCCTACGAACAGACTATACAAAACGTTGGAGGAATTGATTATTTGTTATTGGGATTAGGCCGTGCCGGTAATATCGGAATAAACATTGCCGGATCGAGTATGAATTCAAATACTCGCTTAGTCTTGTTGGATCAGCAGTCGAGAAAAGAAGCTATAAACACATTCGGATCATTAGAGCAGGTTCCACCTAGTGCAGTAACGATGGGGATATCTACTATTATGAGAGCTCGGGAGATAGCTCTTATCGCTTGGGGTGAGGATAAAGCAAAAAGTATAAAAGATGTGGTAGAGGGCCCGGTTTCTGAGTCCGTTCCTGCTTCATGTTTGCAAGCTCATCCAAATACAACTGTGCATATCGACCTGAATGCGGCATTTAGTCTGACTCGTATAAACCAACCATGGTTGGTAACAAGCTGCGAGTGGACTAGCAAAATGATTCGCAGAGCTATTGTTTGGCTTTGTTTCAAAGTGAATAAACCGATCTTGAAATTAACCAATAAAGATTATCAAGATAATAGCCTCGAAGAGTTGTTAGCGCTATACGGTTCTGCTTACAATGTAAATATCAAGATATTTAACGATCTTCAACATACAATTACCGGTTGGCCCGGAGGTAAACCAAATGCTGACGATACTAATCGTCCTGAACGAGCAACTCCGTATCCAAAAAAAGTAATCGTTTTCAGCCCGCATCCCGATGATGATGTAATCTCTATGGGAGGAACATTCAAACGTCTTGTTGACCAGAAGCACGATGTGCATGTGGCATACCAGACATCGGGTAATATTGCGGTAGGCGATGAAGAAGTAGTTCGTTATGTTTCTTTCTTAGAAGATGTGAGAAATAAATACGATGCCAATAATGAGGTATTGAAGAAAAAATATGCTGATGTTTTGCAGTTTTTGTTGCAAGATAAAAAAGAAGGTGATGTTGATACCGCAGACATTCTTTTCATGAAAGGGCATATTCGCCGTCAGGAAGCTACAACAGCTTGCCGTTATGTAGGAGTGCAACCTGAAAACGTTACATTCTTAGATCTTCCATTTTATGAAACCGGCCGTGTGAAGAAAAATCCGATTTCAGAAGCAGATGTAGAAATTGTGAAAAACTATTTGGTAAGCGTACAACCTCATCAGATATTTGTTGCAGGTGACTTGGCCGACCCACATGGAACTCACAAAGTGTGTCTTGATGCTATACTTGCTGCTATTGACGAGCTAAAGGGTGCAGAGTGGCTCAAAGAATGTCGTATATGGATGTATCGTGGTGCTTGGGCCGAGTGGGAAATTGACCATATTGAAATGGCTGTGCCTATCTCACCCGAAGAACTTCGTAAGAAAAGAAATGCAATATTGAAACATCAGTCGCAAATGGAGAGTGCTCCGTTCTTGGGCAACGATGAGCGTCTTTTCTGGCAACGTTCCGAAGACAGAAACCGTGCTACAGCCGAATTGTACCGACAGTTAGGATTGGCATCATACGAAGCTATTGAAGCTTTTGTAGAATATCATCCTTTATAATATCATTACGAAGACAAACCTTTTAGTATATTGTACTAAAGGGTTTGCTTTGTTTTTTATAAACTAACATATTTAAGATTTAATAATCATGAGATTAATTATTCAACCAGATTACGATTTACTTTCGCAATGGGCGGCAAACTATGTAGTTTCTAAGATTAAGGCTGCAAATCCAACTGCTGAAAAACCTTTTGTGTTAGGATTGCCTACCGGTTCTTCGCCTATGGGTATGTATAAAGCGTTGATAAAGCATTATCAGGAAAAGAGAGTTTCCTTTCAGCATATTGTCACTTTCAACATGGATGAGTATGTGGGTTTACCGAAAGATCACCCGCAGAGTTACCATACTTTTATGTGGAGTAATTTTTTCAGCCATATAGATATCAATCCGGCAAATGTAAATATGCTCAATGGTAATGCATCAGACCTAGAGGCTGAGTGTGCGGCTTACGAAGCTAAAATGAAGGCAGTAGGCGGTGTTGATTTGTTCTTGGGTGGGATTGGTGCAGATGGTCATATTGCTTTTAATGAGCCGGGATCTTCTTTGTCTTCTCGTACTCGTATTAAAACGCTGACACAGGATACAATTATTGCGAACTCACGCTTTTTTGATAACGATGTCAACAAGGTGCCAAAAACATCAGTCACTGTTGGTGTAGGAACAATTCTTGATGCTAAAGAAGTGCTAATCATGGTGAATGGTCATAACAAAGCCCGTGCTTTGGCTCAGGTGGTAGAAGGTTCTATCAACCAGATGTGGACTATCACGGCTTTACAATTGCATCCAAAAGGAATTATTGTTTGCGACGAGATGGCAACTTATGAACTAAAAGTAGGAACATACAATTACTTTAAAGATATTGAAGCTGTAAACTTAAATCCGGATAGCCTCCTTTAATTTTTACAGTATAAACGATATGTAAGCTGTGTACATCTTTGTATGCAGCTTTTTTTATTGAATAAGCTTTTGATATTTATTCAAAATTTATATATTTATCCTTATATATGGATTGAATCTATATATGTGTATTATTTGTTGTTTTTGTGTATAAATATAGATTGAATGGAAAATAGGAATGTATCGATGATAACCAAGTCGATGGAGTTGCTTGAGCTTTTGTCGGAGCATCCTCAAGGACTGACTTTGCAAGAAATTGTTGGGCTTCTCGATTATCCAAAATCCTCCATTTATAAAATAGCGACAAATCTTCTCGAGATCGGTTATATAGGGCGAGAACCCGGTAACTTTCGTTATTTCCTTTCCCGAAAATTACTTTTGCTCGGACTTAAAGCTGTGAGTAGCTACGATATCATTGAGATGTCGGAAGAATATATGAAGCGTTTGCGTGATAATGTCGGAGAATCGGTCATGATAGGAACACTTGTTGATTCAGAAGTGGTTTTATTGAAGCAAGTGCAGGGGAATCTTGACTTTGTGTTCATTTTACAGCAAGGGATGCGCTTCAATCTTCATTCTACTGCTCCGGGGAAAGTATTACTGGCTTTTATGTCGGGGAAGAAACAAAAGGAAAAACTTTCGGAGATACGCTTTGAGGCTTTGAATGAATATACGATAACAGATAAAGAACAATTGGAGAAAGAATTGAATAAGATAATTCAGGAGGGATATGCAATAGATCTGAACGAAACAGTAGAAGGTGTGCATTGCATTGCAGCCCCCATCTTTGATGAAAAAGGAAATGCAATAGCCTGTATATGGACTTCGGGTCCGGCAGGACGCTTACCCAAAGAAAAAGTGAAAAATATAGGACTCCAGATCAGGGATACGGGATTGGAAATATCTCGTAATATAGGATATAATCGTAAATTAAAAACAAGATAGAAAAATGAAAAAAGTCGCAGTTAGTTTATTTGCTGTAGTATTAGCCCAATTTGCTTCAGCACAGAGTTTAGAAAAAATGCAATGGTTCAATGAACCTGAAAAATGGGAAGTGAAAAATAAAACATTAAGTATGTTTGTAACACCTCAGAGTGATTATTGGCGTATATCTCACTATGGGTTTACTGTCGATGATGCTCCTTTTTATTATACGACATATGGAGGAGAGTTTGAGGTGAAAGTAAAAATTACGGGAGATTACAAAGCTCGTTTCGATCAAATGGGCTTGATGCTTCGTATAGATCACGAAAACTACATCAAGACAGGGATCGAATTTGTAGATGGAAAGTATAATTTAAGTACTGTGGTAACTCATAAGACCAGCGACTGGAGCGTTATTGAATTGGATAAAAAAATATCTTATGTATGGATTAAAGCTGTAAGACGTATTGATGCAGTTGAAGTCTTTTATTCTTTCGATGATAAAACATATACTATGATGCGTAATGCTTATCTGCAAGATAATACTCCGGTAATGGTAGGTTTGATGGCTGCCAGTCCTGATGGTAATGGTTTTGAGGCTAAATTCGAAAACTTTAAGGTGACTCATTTACCTGATCAAAGGAGACTGAAGTGGCTAGAAAATAATAAATAACCGTCAGTAAAAGTAGAATACATGATATGAGAGGCTATCCTTCAGGGATAGTCTCTTTTTTTATATTCTGTTCGTTATCAGGCATAAAGTTGATTGCTGCCATTTTGTCATTATTGTTGTTTGGCAAGTAATTTGAACGATAGAATATAAATGCAATATATAATAAACGAAATAAAGAAACCAAAAATATGAATTTCAACAATTTTACAATCAAATCTCAAGAGGCTGTTCAAAAAGCAATTGAGATAACGAAAGAGAAAGGACAGCAAGCTATCGAGCCTGCTCATATTCTACTTGGAGTGATTATGAGTGGTGAGAATGTTGTGAATTTTCTTTTTCAAAAGCTTGGAGCTAATCCGGCGTATATTACTTCTGTGCTTAATAAAGAAATAGACTCTTTTCCGAAAGTATCGGGTGGGGGCGAAGCATACTTAAGCCGCGAAAGTAATTCAGCTTTAGACAAAGCAATGGATTATGCTAAGAAAATGGGAGATCAATATGTATCTATCGAGCATTTGCTGTTAGGCATTTTAGCTACTAAAAGTTCGGCATCGCAGATCTTGAAAGATGCGGGAGTTTCGGAAAATGAATTGCAGCAAGCTATAAGTGAATTGCGTAAAGGTAGTAACGTAAATAGCCAAAGTGCAGAAGATACATATCAGTCTTTGGAAAAATATGCTATCAATCTGACTCAAAGAGCAAAAGACGGGAAACTTGATCCCGTGATTGGTCGTGATGAAGAAATCCGTCGGGTACTTCAGATTCTGAGTCGTAGGACAAAGAATAACCCAATACTTATCGGTGAACCCGGTACAGGAAAAACAGCTATTGCAGAAGGTCTTGCTCATCGTATTGTTCGTGGTGATGTGCCCGAAAATTTAAAAAGCAAACAAATCTATTCTTTGGATATGGGTGCTCTGATTGCAGGAGCTAAGTACAAAGGAGAATTCGAAGAGCGTCTCAAATCGGTAGTAAACGAAGTGACAAAATCGGAAGGGGAGATTATTCTTTTCATCGACGAAATACATACTCTGGTAGGAGCCGGTAAGAGCGAAGGTGCTATGGACGCAGCCAATATTTTGAAGCCAGCCTTAGCCCGTGGAGAACTGCGTTCGATAGGAGCTACCACTTTGGACGAATATCAGAAATATTTTGAGAAAGATAAAGCACTCGAACGCCGTTTCCAGATAGTGATGGTAGATGAACCAAGCGAAGTGGATGCAATATCTATCCTGCGTGGCTTGAAAGAGAAATATGAAAATCACCATAAGGTACGTATCAAAGATGAGGCTATTGTTGCAGCTGTTCAGCTTTCGAGTCGTTACATTACAGATCGTTTCTTACCTGATAAGGCAATTGACCTGATGGATGAAGCAGCTGCCAAATTGCGAATGGAAGTGGATTCTGTTCCCGAAGAGCTTGACGAAAAGAGCCGTCGTATCAAGCAACTAGAGATTGAACGAGAAGCTATCCGTCGAGAAAATGACAATCAGAAAGAAGCTGAACTGACTAAAGAGATCAGTAAACTCAAAGAAGAGGAAACAGAACTTAAAGCAAAATGGCAATCAGAAAAAGAAGTCATTAACAAGATACAGCAGAATAAAATAGATATTGAGAATGCTAAGTTTGAGGCTGAAAAAGCAGAGCGTGAGGGTGACTATGGTAAAGTCGCAGAATTACGTTACGGCAAAATAAAAGAACTGGAAACAGGCATTGCTCAACTCCAATCTCAATTGCATGACATGCAAGGCAATCAGGCAATGGTAAAGGAAGAGGTCGATTCTTTTGATATTGCAGATGTTGTTTCTCGCTGGACAGGTATACCTGTGAACAAGATGCTTCAGAGTGAAAAGGATAAGTTATTAAACCTAGAAGAAGAGCTACACAGAAGGGTTGTTGGTCAGGATGAGGCTATCTCTGCCGTATCCAATGCTATTCGCCGTAGTCGTGCAGGGTTGCAAGACCCGAAACGTCCGATAGGTTCGTTTATATTCTTGGGTACAACAGGTGTCGGTAAAACTGAACTGGCAAAAGCCTTAGCGGAGTTCTTGTTCGATGATGAGAATATGATGACACGTATAGACATGAGCGAATATCAGGAGAAATTCAGTGCTACTCGTCTTATAGGAGCACCTCCGGGATATGTAGGTTATGACGAAGGAGGTCAACTTACCGAGGCTATCCGCCGTAAACCCTATTCAGTCGTTCTTTTCGATGAGATAGAAAAAGCGCATCCCGACGTGTTTAATATACTGTTGCAAGTGCTTGATGATGGACGGTTGACAGATAATAAAGGGCGAGTGGTAAACTTTAAGAATACGATTATCATTATGACATCCAATATGGGATCTCCACTGATTCGTGAAAACTTTGCAGGTATTACGCCAAAGAATCATGATGAGGTAGTAGAAAGAACCAAGAAGGAAGTTCTCAATATGTTGAAAGTTAATATTCGTCCTGAATTTCTGAATCGTATTGACGAGATAATCATGTTCGAGCCATTAACTTTGAAAGAGATAGAGCAGGTGGTTCGTATTCAGCTCGATGGCGTTGTCCGCATGCTGAAAGGAAATGGTGTTGATCTCAAATTCGAAGATGAAGCAGTCAATTGGATTTCTCAAATGGGATTCGACCCAGAGTTTGGCGCACGTCCTGTAAAAAGGGTTATTCAGCGAATGGTGTTAGACCCGCTGTCGAGACAGTTGCTTGCCGGTACTATAGATAAATCGAAGTCTATTATAATTGATATGAGAGATGGAGAGTTAGATTTTAAGAATTAAGTATAGTGAATACATATTTTTTGAGGGGTAGTTTGATTTATTCAGCTACCCTTTTTTATTTAAATATTTTTGAGCTCATTCGTATGCTTTGATACTTTATGTGATTATTTTCACCTTATTACGACTAATATATAAATAGAGTTTTAAATTTAATAGATTATGAAAAGGAAATCATTTATCTCAAACATCCTTATGTTGATGTTTTTATTTGCTTCGATGAGCGTTTTTAGTCAAGCTCCCAACATCCCTTTAGAAGATTTTTTCAGAAACCCTGAAAAGTCATCTTATCAGATATCGCCGGATGGAAAATATTTTTCTTTTACAGCGCCTTATGAGGGACGTATGAATATTTTTGTACAAAAAGTAGGTGACAATACTCCTGTAAGATTAACTTCTGAAACAGAAAGAGATATTGCCGGTTACTTTTGGGGAAATAATAATCGCATTTTGTTCCTCAAAGATACAGGAGGCGATGAAAACTTTCAGCTATATGGGGTAAACGCTGATGGAAGTAACCTTCTTCCTCTTACAGCTTTTGAGAAGGTACGTACTACTATTATTGACGATCTGCCTGAGATAGAGAGCGAAGTTATTATTGGTCTCAATAAAAGAAATCCACAGGTGTTTGATCCGTACAGGCTAAATATCGAGACCGGAGAGCTGACAATGTTAGCTGAGAATCCCGGAAATATTCAAGGCTGGATGACAGACCACGATGGGAAATTGCGTATAGCAATCGCACTTGATGGTGTAAATCAAAGTTTATTGTATCGCGATAAAGAAAGTGATCCATTCAGAACACTTATAACTACAAGTTTTAAAGAAAGCATAAGCCCTTATTACTTTACTCCAGATAATCAGAAGTTGTATGCTACTTCTAACATTGGCAGAGATAAAGAAGCTGTCGTAATATTTGATCCGCAAACGGCTAAAGAAGTCGAAGTTTTGTACGAAAATGATACTTATGATCTGTCAGGGATTTCATATTCTCGAAAATATAAGAAATTACAGGCTGCATCTTATCAGGCTCATGAAGGAGCAAAGCGTCATTTCTTCGATAATGATTTGAAAGCTATTTTCGATAAAGTAACAGCAAAAGTATCAGGAAAACCTATTAGCGTTAGCAGCCAAAATAAAGATGAAGATATGCTGATTGTTCGTACATATAACGATAAAACCCCCGGAGGATATTATCTCTATGATGTAAAGAAAGATGAACTGACTCATATAGCAGATATTTATCCTTGAATCGATGAAAACAATATGGCCGAAATGAATTGTGTGAAGTATACTACACGTGATGGTTTAACGATAGAAGGTTACCTGACTCTACCGAAAGGATATACTTTGGAGACAGCAAAAAATCTGCCTGTAGTGGTTAATCCGCATGGTGGCCCGTGGGCACGTGATAGTTGGGGCTTTAATCCGGAGGTACAATTCTTAGCCAATAAAGGGTATGCTGTATTCCAAGTGAATTTCCGTGGATCTACCGGATTTGGTAAAAAGTTCTGGGAAATATCGTTCAAACAGTGGGGAAAAACAATGCAGGATGATATCACCGATGGTGTGGAATGGCTGAAAAAGAAAGGGATAGCAGATCCTGCTAAAATTGCCATCTACGGAGGTAGTTATGGTGGATATGCAACACTTGCCGGACTAACATTTACTCCTGATCTTTACGCTTGTGGAATTGACTATGTGGGTGTATCTAATTTATTTACTTTCCTGAAAACGATTCCTCCATATTGGAAACCAATGTTGGATATGATGCACGAAATGGTGGGAGATCCTATTGCCGATAAAGAATTATTGGAAAGTGCTTCACCTGTATTCCACGTAGATAAGATTAAAGCACCGTTGTTTGTAGCGCAAGGTGCAAATGACCCACGTGTAAATAAAGACGAATCGGATCAGATGGTTGAGGCATTGAAGAAAAGAGGTGTTGAAACCCAATATATGGTAAAAGACAATGAAGGTCATGGTTTCCACAATGAAGAGAATCGTTTCGATTTCTACCGTGCAATGGAAAGCTTCTTGTCAGCGCATATTGGTAAGTAATATTTAATTATATATAGAACTGTTTGGACTGTATAGCTATGTCATTCTGAGTGTAACGAAGAATCTCTTTTTATAATCGAGATGTTTCACTTCGTTCAACATGATAAAGAGACAAGGGTAATACACTCCAAACAGTTCTTTTATATTTTCTCAATAAAACTCTTTTTGTGACTAATGAGGATATTCCTATAAAAACTTAATAATAATGTAAAATGTAGATTGCTTTTGTTTAAGTAGGTAAAGTCTTTTGTCCATAAAGGTTAGAATCTAAATAAATCCTTGAAAAAGTATTTAAACTTCCACCACATTCCGTATAGTTTTCGCAATTGAAAACGGCGATTGTAATGACGCATACTTTTGTAGTAAACATTTCGGCGAGCTTGTATCGGATACTTATCTATGATAGACCAATCCATTACCTCTCCCAAAGGAATCAGTTCGTTTGTTGAGACTGCTTCTATTTTATATTTTTTTGCTAGCATTGAATATATGCTTTGGTCGTGACGGTTCTCTTGAAATCCTTTTAAGTTAGGACTTCTCGAAGGAGCATCTGTAATAAGACTGAAATCATCATCAATAACTTTCACCCATTCGTTGACAAAGGCAGTTGACACAGGTCCTTTTTTTATAAATATGATCCCTGCCTCATATTGGGTTGTTTGCGTTACTTCTGTATTGTCTCTGACGCCAAAGTAATCAAAAATGTCACCTTTAGTCCATTCAGATTCAAATCGTAGACCTTCCGGCATACCGTTATAGTTTTTCTCAAAACTTCTGAAACCTAACATTCCTGAAGGGCTTTTTTCTACTATGTCATAATATTCCGTCAGGCGTTCTTTCCCATTCGGGTTTAGGTAGCATCCTACATCTGTATAGAGCAAAATGTCACCATCATTCATCATGTCGAGAGTCTTCTTTATCAAAGGTGGTTTCCAACACCAGTAGCCATATCCTTTTGAATAAGGATACATATATCGACCCCATTTCTTCCTGAAATCTTTACTTAGGTCTTTTTCGGTATATGTATATATTTCGTCGAATACTCCCATCGCTTCGGCATTTTGTACAAACTGAGGAAATCCCGGAGCTAATAATGTATTACCAAATGTACATAATACTTTTTTCATGCAAGGATGTCTAATTATAATCTATCTTTGAACCAATATTTTACTCTCCACCATCTGCTATAAAGCTTTCTTAACCTAAAGCGATGTTTGTAGTGATATCTGCTTGGGTAATATTTATCTCTGCGAGCTTGTATGGGATATTTTTCGAGAAGATTCCAGTCTCGTTGAAATATTTCGTTTGTGGAAATTTCTGCTATCCCATACTTTTTGGCAAGGATAGAATAAATACTTTGATCGTGCCTGTTTTCTTTAAATCCGGGTAAGTTAGGGATTCGTGACGGTGAATCTGTAGCAAGACTATAATCATCGAGATATGCCTGATACCAGTCTCTAACAAACTGCATCACAACAGGGCTCTTTTTGAAAAAAATAATAGTAGATTCAAATTGAGGTGTATGTGTATAAGCCTTATCGTTATATACACCATAATATTCAAACAGATCGCCCTTTGTCCATTCATATTCATAATAAAGAGTTTCGGGCATGCCGTTGTAGCTGACCTCTTGGCTCTTTACTCCAAGTATTCCTGTTGGAGTTTTTTCTACAATATCATAATACTCTAAGAGTCGTTCTTTGCCTTTGGGATTAAAATAACAGCCAATGTCTGAATAGAGAAGTATATCCCCCTCCTCCATTTTCTCCAATATCTTGAGTATGAAATAGGGTTTCCAACACCAATATCCAAAACCTCTGGAGTATGGGATCAGGTATCGTCCCCATTTTTTGTAAAAGTTTGCATCTAAATCTTTTTCACAGACAGTATATATATCATCAAAGATATCCATACTTTCAGCCATGCTTCTGAAGCGGGGAAAGCCTTCTGTTAAGTAATAGCTACCAAATGTACAGATTGCTTTTTTCATTAAGTTTTGCGTTAATAATTGATACAAAAATAGGGCATTTTTCGAATAAAACACCCTATCTTATTTTGATTGTTAGTTAATTACATTACTTTATTGCTTTACTTCTACCCATTGTCCGGTAGTACGTCCATTTATATCAGGGCTATACATAGCAGAACTTGCTACAGCCGGAAGATAGAATTTGCCACAATACGCAGCCTGCAATCTGACCTTGAATGACATCGAATATCCCGTACCTAGATTGAAGTAAGTATATACTCTGTCATCTCTGATGTCTTGATAGTTATACGCACCGGCTGTTCTTGTATCGGCTTCGTTGAACAAGCGATTGTTGAATATCTCCCATCCTGAGGCAAATATCTGATCGAGTGTCATATCTGTAAGATATTGTCCCGAAATGTTTTGAACAATCACATTTGCATAGAATTCTGTTCCTTGTCGTAGAGAAGAAACATCCAGCTCTTTGCCGTTTTCGTCTATATATTTTACATATAGTTTTACTCCATTCGCTTCGGCAGGATTCTTGTCTGTCAAAGGTTGTGTTTTACCTAACAGACGAACAAATATATCACCCTGTCCCTTATTCTTAATCGATATGTTTACCTTATCGTGAGGTTTTATATTTACTTCTTGGAAAACATCTCCCGAGTTATTTACTTTTTGAGGAACTCCATTCAACGACCATTCGTAAGAGATAACACCTTTACCCATTTTTTCAGCCAGTCGAGACATAGCGATCAAACCATAAGCTGCAGTTTGGGTAGTTATATAACTTCCGCTCAGGTATTCAGATACCTTGAATGAGAGTTTTAGCGCTTTTTGTGTCTGTCCTAGCAAGAGGTATGTCTCCATTATCATAGCCATATCACGCTGAGAACTACCAAATGTGTTGTTACTGAATGCATAATGTTCTACCTGATCGCTAGCATTGTTTGTCAGTTGCAGTGCTGCATCTTTCTTCCCTGCTAAGGCGTAGGCAGCAGCCAACCTCCAACGAGCCTGTACTGATAAGCCTTGCATTTCTTTCAATCGGTTCATCGCTCCCAACTCAGGATCTCCGGCAAGCGCCAAAGTATATAAGCGATATGCTTGCTGTAAGTCACTCATCGAGTAAGTATAATAAGAACTGTAAAGGTTACCCTTATTCCATGTTTGAGCAGCTTTTTTCTGGAACTGTTTCCACTTGTTGATTACTGATGTTGGAACTTCCCATCCTGCTTTCTGTGCTTCCAGCAAGAAGTGTCCGGCATAGCTGCTTACCCATTCATCCGGATAACGGTTGCCCGGCCAGTAAACAATACCACCGTCGCCAAGTTGACGTGAAACGATCGTCTGAATAGCCCCTTTTACGTTATCTGTTACTATAACTTCTTTTTCTTTTTCGGTAAGAGGTCTGAATTTCTCTAAGAATAGTAGCGGGAACCCTTTTGATGTTACTTGCTCGGTACATCCGTGAGGATAGTAGCGCAAATAAGTTAATGTGTTATTCAGGTTCACTCCCGGCATACGTGATACTTCGAGTTTTGCCCAGTCTTCAGCTTTGATGTCTTCGAATGATATGGCTAGATGTGCCGTATCATTTGGCGAAACAAGAGCGTGAGAACTTAACAGGACATTCGGATTCGGATTGCGAATCTCAATATCAATTGTTTCTGTTGCAGATTCTCCTCCTCCTGTCGCTCTAATCACAACTTTTTCATAGCCTGTTTTCTTGCCGACTTTCACTTTAAAGTAAACCATCTTATCGCCTACATTCGTAAATGATACAGATTTAGAAGTTCCTTCTGTAAACTGGAATATACCCTTCGATTCTACTGTCAGATTTACAGTTTTCACTTTCTTATCCATCGCAAATACATTTACAGGAAGCAAGAACTCTTCGTCAGGACCTGCCACACGTGGTAATGTCGATAATATCATTAGAGGATTTCTTACAGGAACAGTTTTCTCACCACTTCCGTAAGCACCTTTTTTATTTCCGGCAACAACCATTACACGTACTGATCCGAAATAAGATGGAAGTTTGATTTTGTGCGTATCCGTTTTACCTCCGCTTATTGTAAATGGACCCATATATTTTACTACAGGTTTAAATCGGCTCATAACATTGTTGGCTGGTTTCAAAGCTTCGTCACCACCGATGCTCAACAGAGGACCAAGCTTGCCCGTTTGTGCACCTACTACCATATCGAACATATCCCATGTGCGTACACCCAGAGCCTGACGTGCATAAAAATCAGCCCAGGCATTTGGTGTTTTGAATGATGTGAGGTCTAACAACCCTTCATCTACAATAGCGAGGGTATAAGTCATCTCTTTTTTGTTCTTTTCGGATATGGAAACACTGAATTCTTTTTCCGGACGGAGTTCATCCGGCATCGTGATGACAGGATTCAGTTCCGTTTCCTTATTTTCCACATTGATATTCAATATACCATACATACGGATAGGCAGGTCATTGTCTGTTTGCGCATGCGGTTGTAACTGGCTGGCGGCAATGTAGAAGTTAGGTGTCATTTCTTCTGTCACCTTGAAGGTGTGTTTGCTATCTTCTGTCGCACTTGTCTTTACCCATTCGCGCGAAATGATACGTGAGCCATCCTCTATGGTAATCAAGGTGCGACCCTTTGAACTTTTTGGCAAAATTACGGTAACAGTTTCTCCAACTTTGTAAGACTGCTTATCTGTAGAGAACGAAAGCATTGTTAATCCGCTTGGGTCATCTTTCTCCGAGCGTCCTCTCCACGATGGCCAATCCACATAGAATACTCTCCCTGTGATGTGTCCGCTCTGTTCATCTTTTACCATGATGAGATAACGTCCCCAATCCGGATAGTTTACACGGAACTTGGCTTTCGCTTTTCCTGCCGAAGTTGAAATGTTTTCATTTAAGAGTACTTCGGTAGATGTATTATTCACATAAGAAGCCAAATTATCATTGGTATTCCACCACCAAGACCATTTTAACTTATAAATTTTCACATTTACATTCGAGCGGTTAATCGGTTTTCCTTCGGGGCTGAGAGTAACAATATCAAACATATTGTCCTTGTCTGTCTCCAACCAGCCGTAATCGCTACTTGTTGGGACTTTAACTCCTACATATGCCGAGTATGGAGAGTAAGCTGCAGTTTGAGTATATATACTGGCATCTCCCCCCGACTCAAATACTCGGGAAACGATATTCGCTCGCAACATTCCCGGTGCGCTAGAAGCCTGAGGCAGGCTTGTTCTCACCGTTGCATTCCCTTGTGCATCAAGTTTCCCTTCAAAAACTGTATAGGTATCGGACGCAAAGTTCGACGTTGGATTGTTGAAAGTATAAGTTTCGTATCCTTTGAAAGGATTGGATGCTTTACTTAATGTCATTTCTACTTTTGCTGCCAGATTTGCTGCCGGAGCACCATGTAGCCACTGCGAAGACAACGGAGCGGAAAATGTGCCGCTGCCTGCGTTTATCATTTCACCTGCATCAAGTCGTACTTTTAAACGGTTCGGCTTAACGGTTTCTATTTTCAAAGTCTTTGAGAATGCTACTCCTCCCACCTTTACACGTGCCCTCCAGTTGCCTGTGATAGCATTCGGGTCGGTAGCCATACGGAAAGCATAGAATCCATCTTTACCCGTAGTGGATACATAACGTTGAGCCATTTGCCCGCGTGGAGTATATAGTTCGAGCGAAACAGGATGATCTTTTGGTAATGTCTGATGTCTATCTTCGAGAATAAAGGTGACAAATATAGAATCGCCCGGACGCCACACGCCTCGCTCTCCATAGATATACCCTTTCAATCCTTTTTGTATCTCTTGTCCGCTAACATCAAAGTTGCTAAGCGATAAAGAAAGGTTTGAAGTAACCTTCAGATATCCTTTTTCTTTACCATGCGATGCAATAACTGCAAACGGAACACCTCCCTTGTATTCTATTTCTGTAAACCCGTCTCCATCTGTTTTGCCTGTGCCAATGCGCTGCATCTGATAGTTGTAAATATCAACGGTTGCACCCGAAATAGGGTTTGTAGTTAATATATCTGTAAGGGCTACTGTCATTTTCTTTTCGGAGCCCATCTTTGCAGTGATACCAATGTTGGATGCTAATACAACGACCTCTGATGTTTTGTTCATGTAATATGTCGGGTCGCAAGGATTATTTCTTTCTTGCCAGTTATATTCATCCCAATCCCATTCGTCGGAGTAGTAATAATATCCGGGATTATCCCATTGCTTTTCGTCTTCTTCGTCCATTTCATTGTCGAAACGCTGTAATGCAGCATCTTTCGGTATCTGAGGAATTATACCGTCGCAAGGATAAAGAGAGTATTCTTTTTTCATGGTGAATTCTACCTTGTATACTGCTCCCGGATCTTGCTTTATCAATTTTGCCATATCCAGAGAGAATGTATTCCATTCATCCAGTTTCATCGTAGGGTCTTCATCCAGTCGGATACGTTTTTTTAGAATCAGACGGCCGAAACGTTTTAGCTCATTGCTTCCTCCAAAATCATTCGACTGTAGATAACCCAATATATTGTTTTCGTATATCTTAATAACTTTCACATCTACCGCCCATAGGTTGACAGCTTTGAATGGAATGATAAGATTCTCCGAATTGGGTAGTATATTACCCGCATTAGGTACTTCTATTTCGGGTTTGTTCTTTTCAAAATTTACACTGAACGTATAGTCTTTCTCAAGAGTCTTGTTTTGTGAGTTTCTCAGCTCTTTGAATATTTTCAGATCGGTACTTGTACCTCTTGTCGTTTTATCAAGATAGAGTTTCATTATATTTTTCTGAATATCGAAAGAGAAACTTTCTATAATACCCGGTTTTATCAGCCCCTGTATATTCTGATTTAGAGATAGAGGATCACTGAATGTAATGCGAACGCATTCTTGCGGAGAATATTCCATTGATACGTCCAATACCTTAAAATCGGAGATTGCAGGGATAATGATTTTTTGCTCATCATCTCTTTTTGCATTTATGGCACTCCCCTTTATGCTCAATGTATATTCTATTTCTTTTGTACCTCTGTAAAGGCTGTCTATCGTTAGATTGTATCTACCTTTTATTTCGCTTGGAGTAATCTTTATTTTAGCATCTTTAGATTTATCTCCGCCCGATAAAGAGAACATACTTTTTACATCGTCTGTGTTGGCCTCATCCGCTAAAAGAACTTCGCCTTGTACAGTATTCCATACAAGGTCATTATCTTTCATTTGAGTATAAGGGCGTAGGTTTACATTGAAGTTTTGTTCAGGCACACGGAAAAAAAAGTAGAACTCTTTGAAGTCGCTATCTACTTTCAAAACTTTGTCGAGTTTGAACCAAGCATCATATTCTGTCCCTTGTTTCAACTCTCCGGGCCCAGGTACAAATTTGATAGTACGTGTGCTGGTCCAGTAGGCTTTACCTTTTATCGATGGAGAAAATTCAAATAGCTCCTGCTCGATTTCTTTATTGAGCTCGGCTGTCGGAATATCTTGTGTAAGTTCGATTTGGATCTCCGAAGAGGAAGATATTTTTCCATAGGTAAATGCGGCAATATATTTTGCAAACTCGGAGTTGATCTCTTTACTACCACTTTTTCTACATGAATTTAGACTAAAAAGACATGCTATGACGATCAGGCTAAGGGTGAATAGGTATTTTTTCATAAATTGTGCTATTGATGCAAGTTAGTATAAGTACAAATATATGAGAATATTTTCGATAAAGAGATTGATTGTATTTACTTTTTATAAAACACATATAAATTGTTTACTCTGTAAAGATTCTGTTTTCTAGCGCTTTATGTATTTGTTTCAAAAAAACAGAAAAAAGTTGTAACTATATTCTCCAGATTATCGTCTTATGTATAGAAGCGCTTTTCAAATAATTTGTAAAAAGATTAAGAAATATTTAAAGTAAATACAGTCATGAGAACAACAATATTAACATCACTTTTAGTCGTATTATTATCTGTAGCAAATGCATATGCAGGGAGTCCTAAAACCAGAGTTTATAGCAATAATGACGACAAAACGAAAGAGTACGTAACGGTAGATAAAGAAACCTCGAAGGCGTTGGACAAAACAGTATATAAATATAGTACTGATGGTTCTTTACAAGAAAGAATACTTTACAAATGGGTAGATAAAGAAGGTTGGGTAGGAGTTCAAAAGTACAGTTATGAATATAACAATAAAGGACAAGTGGTAGATATTGCTTACACAACATGGGATCAGGGTATATCTACATGGTCGTTACAGTCTCAACACTTGCAACACATATATGATGCACAGGGTGAATTGTTGGCAGTAGTGCAGGTGAATTCAAAAGATAATCTGACAGCAATAAAATAGAACTTATATTTATCAACACGGTATTGTGATCCTGCTTCCCGAAAAGAGGCAGGATTTTTTATATAAACAGATATAAGCTGAATGCCATGACCAGCATTCCGGCGACGAGTCCCATGATGGAAATATGATGTTTTCCGTATTTTTCGGCACTAGGCAAAAGTTCGTCCAACGAGATGAACACCATAATGCCCGACACCGCAGCCAGTATAAGCCCATTTATAGCAGGAGTCCAAAACTGTAAAAGGAAAAAATAGGCAATCAGAGCACCGAACGGCTCAGCCAGACCGGATGCAAACGAAAGCCAGAAAGCCTTTTGTCGGCTGCCTGTTGCATGATATATGGGTACAGCTACAGCAATTCCTTCGGGGATATTATGTATTGCTATCGCTATCGTAATCGGTATGGCAACATCTAAAGAACCAAGAGCAGAAGTAAACGTGGCTATCCCTTCGGGGAAATTATGAATTGCTATAGACATGGCCACTACGATACCGGTACGTTTCAATGCTCGTTTTTTTATACCCATATCTTCTACTCCTTGTATTTCATGAGGGTTTAGAGACTCGGGGATAAGAAAGTCTATGAGATTGATAAATGCAATTCCTATAAAAAATGCCAGAATAAGATATAGTGTACCCAGTTTTTCTCCATAAGCAGCTATCAGTTCTATTTTCCCTTCGGGTATCATTTCCATAAAAGAAACGTATAGCATGATTCCTGCCGAAAAGCCGAGAGAAGCACAAAGGAAATTCGTATTTGTATGTCTTGCCAATAACGCAATCAGGCTGCCTATTCCGGTAGATAGCCCGGCTATAGCAGTAAGTATAAAAGCTAGTAATATATTATAATCCGACATCCTTAGTAGCGTGTTATGAATGTAAAGGTATGATATAGTTTTTATTTTGAAAACTATATTTTTTATAGATTGTTCTTGATATGAACATTTTTGGTACATTTAAAGTTTAAATCACACAAAAATATAATTATGTCTACATATAGGGTTCATTACATTCAACATGTCCCATACGAAGGGTTAGGATATATCGAAAAATGGGTAAAGGATAACGGTTATAATTTAACCGTAACCAAAATTTATGAGGATTATAAGTTTCCTGATCAGGATGACTTTGATATGCTCGTAATTATGGGAGGCCCTATGGGGACTTATGAAGAAGACAGCTATCCTTGGTTGAAAGATGAAAAGCTCTTTGTACGAAAAGCAATTGAATCAGACAAAGCTGTGCTAGGTATTTGCTTGGGTTCGCAGATAATAGCCAATGCATTGGGAGCCGCAGTATATCCAAATAAGGAAAAAGAAATAGGCTGGTTGCCCATATCGTTTGTTGACAAAGAATCTCAGGACTTATTCGGAAGTGAAACCGTGTCTCCTATTGTTTTCCAATGGCACGGCGATACATTTGATTTGCCCGCAGGAACCAAACTGCTCGCTTCGAGTGAGGCATGTGTTAATCAGGCTTTTTCGTATAAAGAAAAGGTTATCGGCTTACAGTTCCATTTTGAAGCAACTGAAAAAAGCTGTGCCGATATACTCAACAATAGTGATGAAGAACTTGTTGGAGGAAAATATATTCAATCGGAAGATTATATAAGAAAAAACACTCAATATATTCCGTCATGCAATAAGATGATAGAAACAATCTTGAATAAACTGATCAGACTATGACGCATCCTGAGAAAAAAGCAAACACAGGAGCTTTGTTATTTATCCTGTGTCTGGCTTCTTCGCTTGTGCCTTTTATAAGCTCGGCTCTAAACCTTGCGCTGCCGTATATCAACAAAGACTTGTCGCTCAACGCTGTTATGTCGGGATGGGTGCCGACTTCTTATATGCTGTCTACAGCCATTTTGCAAATACCCTGTGCCCGTATGGCAGACATGATAGGACGCAAAAAGGTGTTTATATGGGGGGTAGTTATTCTGACTATATTTTCGGTATTGAGTGGATTGGCAACAACAGGGGTTATGCTTATCATTTATCGTTTCCTTGCTGGAATCGGTAGTGCCATGATGTTTGGTACCAGTACCGCTATTCTTACCTCTTCTGTCCCTGCCGAAAAACGGGGGAAAGCTATGGGGGTAGTTGCTGCAACTGTTTACTCATCATTGGCTGCCGGACCTTTTGTGGGTGGTTTGCTTACTCAGTATTTCAATTGGCATAGTATCTTTTTTGTTTCTGCGGCTATTTGCTTTATCGTCGCCATAGGTGGATATTATATCATAAAAGAAGACTGGAAAGAAGAGGCTAAAAGTAAATTTGATACGATAGGCTCTATCTTGTTTGCTATTGGGCTGTTTGCTCTGATCTATGGTTTTGCGGAATTACCTCACATTCAGGGTTTCATTTTTATTGTAATAGGTGTAATCGTATTATTCTTATTTGCTTTGTATGAAAAGAAACAAGAGTTTCCGGTGTTTAACATTCGTGTTTTTATCGGTAACAAAATGTTTCGGATGTCTTCGTTGTCTGCTCTGATAAATTATTCGGCGACATTTGCCATTTCCTTTATGTTGAGCTTGTATCTTCAATATGTGCGGGGATTATCTCCTCGCGATGCGGGACTAATACTTATCATACAATCTGTTATACAGGCTATCGCCGCTTTGAGGTCAGGAAGCTTGTCCGACAAGATGTCTCCTACATTTCTGGCAACTATAGGTATGTCTATCATTGCGGTCGGGTTGGGTGGATTGTGCTTTATTACCGAGACTACAAGCTATTACTTTATTGGTATCATGATGGTTCTTTTGGGGTTAGGATTTGGTATATTCTCTTCTCCAAATACAAATATTATAATGAGTTCGGTAGAAAGAAAACATTATGGACTGGCATCAGCAACGATGGGTACAATGAGGCTTACAGGACAGTCTCTGAGTATGGGGATAGCTATAATGGCAATGTCGATAATGATAGGTAATATCGATTTGTCTTTAGCACCGCACCCTCAGTTTATAGGGAGCATGCGTATTACATTCATCACCTTCTTTGTGCTTTGTCTCTTTGGAGTATATGCTTCTTCGGTGAGGGAAAAGAAGAAACCGAAAGAATAAACTTCTATTTTACTTTTCTTCTTATTATTACAATATTCAGCGAGGATAAAAGTAAGAATATACATACTCCGGCAATCAGAGTGATCATAATATCCGAACCTTCGAACTCACTCCATACATTGCGTACAATATCGCTGTACTTGATGCGTATCACCAAGACCGATGCAATTGCAAGTGTGAGTATCGCAAGATTCATCCCGATAGCCATTAATTCGTAAGGGCGCACTACCACGCTTTTTGCATAACCTATCAGACGAAGATTCCGTAGTTTTTCCATATTCTTTTCTAATAACAGATAGATGCTAAGTGTAAGCACAAAAAAAGCTAGTGCACAGATTATTATTCCTATTGCAATAACAATGCCTACCATTATCTTGAGGAAGTACGACATTTTACTCACTGCCGAGTTTTCGCCTTCTACTTCATAGTTATTCTTTTTGAGAAAGGTCGCAATATTTGGGTCGGCAGGATTGTTTACTTCTACCATTAGTCGGCTGGGATTGGAGACGGCTTGTTCGCCGTAGTTTTCGTTTGCCCATTTCATAAAAGATTCGGGAACAAGGATTGTGTTTATCCGATTCGAAAAACCGGCTATTTGCCCCTTAAACTCCTTATGTTGCCATTTACCCGATATGGTGATGTTGAAATTCACCATTCCGATTACACTCTGCGAAAGTTTCGGCATAGAGCGAGCTTCAGCAAAACCAAAATTGTAAAGGTCAAGGTAGTTTTTAGGAAGGATAATAGGAACGAATTCATCATCGGGACTAAACTTCCATCTGTCGGTCTTCACATCTATGAAATCATCAGGAACCGATTCGAAAAACATTTCGGTGTTGAAACCTCCCTGATTGGTATTTATTCCTCCAAAAACCTTATATCTCGAAGCGATAAATGCTCCTACCTGCGTTGCAAAACTGGTGTTTTCTATATTCTTAATTTCTTCGGCCGAAAAACCTGATGCTTGAGGGTTCAGTGTATTGTAGATGCCGACTTGTTTTGTTAGTACCAGAAAATCCCTCTTCATGATAGTATCCTTTTCCGAAAATAAGGGATTGATATCCACGTAAAACTGGAGGCCGAGCAGAACAATTGTTAATCCGATAAGATTGGCAATGAAGAATCCGGCAAACTGTCCTTTGCTTATATTTTGTTTCAAGAGCTTCCAAACCAGATTCATAGCGATAATATTTGAGAGTAATCCATTGGTAAATCTTTGCCTATCGAGGTGACTATCAATCCCGCATGCTGTGCTCTTACCTCTTCGAGGATAAGCTCAGTAATGATTTTGGCATTGTTGTCATCAAGATGGCTGATGGGTTCGTCGAGGATAAGAAAGTCGAAAGGTTGGCAAAGCGAGCGGATAATTGCGACACGTTGCTGCTGTCCCCAAGACATTTTTCCTATTGGTTGGTCTTTCTTGTCACTGATGCCCAACCTGTCGAACATCGAATTGATTTCCGATTCTGTTTTGTGGTGAGTGAGATTGTTTTTTAGCCGGATGTTTTCCAGTGCTGTCAATTCGGGAAAAAGACGCAGTTCTTGAAATAGGAGGCTCAAATGTTTTGATCTGATGTTATCCCATTTTTTTCTCTTTATATTTTTGACTTCTGCTTCGTCAAAAAAGATGTTTCCCGAAAAATCGGCTCTGTAGCCATAGATATAGCTACAGAGCGAACTTTTTCCTAGGCCTGATTCTGCTTTTATCAGGTATGTTTTTCCCTTCTCAAAAGTGACGTCTTGTTTCCAGATATCTGATTTTATATCTTTTATCTCCGAGAAGACATCAGGAAGGGCGTTTCTTAATTGTATCGTATTCATCCATGTTTAGCTGTTAGCTTCTAGCTATCAGCTTTTTATTTAATATTCCTGAGCGATATGTGTAACTACACTGTCTACAAATTTACAAATTACAGCAAGGCTATTGCCACTTGTATCTTTAATAACGATTTTACCATTACCACTCATGTCCTGAGTTGTTATATAATTATAATCACCAAGCAAGTCAAAGCCTTTTGTGGCAAGCTCCTTAGCCTTATCGTTACCTCCCATTTCTGACAATAATAATGGTTTTAGAGGACTGAAGGTTCCACATATAAATGTAGTCTTATCTTTAGCCTGATCCGACAGATCACTCTTTAGTCCTGTTGCTGATATGTTTTTGAATACACTTTCGCTATTTGTAAAGAAGAACATATTGTTGTTGATTCCAAAGTAAGCATTCGTATTCTCATCCACTTTTAGCGAATATGTATTTGGATTCAGTTCAGTGAAAACGGCAGCTTCGCCATTAAGTTCTTTTATTTTTCCTTTTGCAATATTCCATATAGAGTTTGCGTCTTTGAGGTCTGCAAAAAATGAAAGTTCAGGAGATGAGTCTGTATATTCAAAATCGTAGTAATCAGATTTTTTTGTTACAATTTTTACATTATTTACGGCAAAAGTAATGTCTCCATCCATATTCGATATAAAAGATTTCAGGTCGATGCCTAACTCCGATAAGTTAGAACCTGCACTTTCTTCTATCAGAGAAATGAAGCCTAATTCGTTCAGATAATTATAAATACCTTCTCCTTTCATGTTAGCCGAGATGGAAAAGATAGGTTTATCTGTAAAGTATTTAAGCTGATCACCTTTTAGTTTACCTGTCATCTGCGACGCCAGTTCGTTAAATTTCTTCTCTGCTTCCGGGGTATCATAGTACATTTTATTGCTAAATGCTATTTCCCCTTTTTCGAACGAAATAAAAGCAGCTGTATTTATATCTTTTAATTGGTCATATAATTCTGTTAGCATTTTATTTACAGCATTCCCGTCATGTCCTTGCATTGCCAATGCCGGAGGTAACAAAGAAGACCACATTCCTTTTATATTACTGTATGAAGAGAAGATCGAAATATCCTTTTTGTTCGAAATAAATTCTGCGAATGATTTTTTAGAGTTGATGCTCTCTTTGGCTGTTTGTGTTAGTTGTTTTGTAACCAATGTTTTCAGATCAGGCAAGGCACTATGGTCGCGATAATATACAGTTCCCATATATGTAAGCAATAAAAGCTTATCCTTAGTCCAGCCTATAACAAAGTTTTGTTGTGCACTTAATGTAGTCACTCCATCTTTTTCTTCCAACATTTGTTCCGGTAGTTCGAAGGTCTTGATAAGTAATTCCTTCAATTTCTTCTGATCGTCTATTTTCAAAACAATACCCATTGTCGTACTGTCCATATACATGTAACAATCGCTAAGAAAGTCGATGCCTGTCGAATTTGGGTTTTTAAGGAAACTCTCAAGCTGTTCAATAGCTTTTGTAGCATTGCCGCCGGATTTAGCCTTGTCAAGGGCTTCTTTTATAACTTTATTCTCCAGTGGCTTATAGTCGGCTTTTGTCAATAGAGATTTTGTATCGATATGTATAACAGTAGCGGCACTCGCCGGTATCGAGTTGGTCAAGTCTGCCGAATCTTTACATGAGTAAAAAAAAGCTACAAATAATGCAACTATGAGAGTAATACCCGTTTGTTTCATAATTTCGTGTTTAAAAATATTAATTCTGCGAATATAAGAAAAAGAAAGGTGTTGAGCTTTGGAATGATTAATTCTTTTCACATTTTATGAAGATTGTTTTGCGAAAAAGATAATTTTGTATCCAAATATAGAACGTAATGAATCTTTTTGAAAATTTAAAGAAAGCATATACACGCATTCACCCCAAACCAAAGTATGGTGCTTTGGAACTATTGAAATATATAGGTCCCGGACTATTGGTAACTGTAGGCTTTATCGATCCCGGTAACTGGGCTTCGAATTTTGCAGCTGGATCGGAGTTTGGATATGCCCTGTTATGGGTGGTAACACTGTCTACCATTATGTTGATTATCCTTCAACACAATGTAGCCCACTTGGGTATTGTGACAGGTCTCTGTCTTTCCGAAGCCGCTAATAAATATTTACCCCGTATGGGTTCGCGAACTATATTGTGGTCGGCAATGGGAGCTTCTGTATCCACGTCTTTGGCCGAAATATTGGGAGGAGCTATTGCATTGAATATGCTTTTTGATATTCCTATCAAAGTGGGAGCCGTATTAGTTGCAGTTTTCGTTTTCGCGATGATGTTTTCGAATTCGTATAAAAAGATAGAGCGTTATATTATTGCCTTTGTCTCTCTTATAGGACTATCCTTTATCTACGAGCTTTTTCTTGTTGATATAGAGTGGGGAGAGGCGGCACAAGCATGGGTAGTGCCTTCTATCCCTGAAGGGAGTATGTTGATTATAATGAGTGTGCTGGGTGCAGTGGTCATGCCGCACAATCTTTTTCTGCATTCGGAAGTGATTCAAAGCCGTCAATGGAATTTGCAAGATGAGGCTGTGATTGAAAAGCAATTGAAATACGAGTTTTTCGATACATTTTTCTCTATGTTTATCGGGTGGGCAATAAATAGTGCGATGATCTTATTGGCTGCTTCAACTTTCTTTAGAGAAAATATCGTCGTAAATGATCTTCAACAAGCCCATTCCCTGCTCGAACCATTACTGGGGAGTAATGCGGTTGTGATATTTGCATTGGCGTTGCTGTTGGCGGGCGTTTCGTCTTCTATGACTTCGGGTATTGCGGCAGGCTCTATATTTGCGGGTATGTACGATGAACCTTATAATATAAAAGACATACATTCGCGTACAGGTGTGATTATCTCACTCGGGATAGCATTGCTAATCATATTTATGATAGGCGACCCTTTTAAGGGGTTGATTATTTCTCAAGCTATTTTGAGTGTGCAACTTCCAATAACTGTGTTTTTGCAGGTAAGGCTTACTTCATCTAAAGAGGTAATGGGCAAGTATGCTAATACTCTTTTTACGAAAATACTTTTGTATGGCATAGCCATAGTTGTTACGCTTCTTAATATATTGTTGTTGGTTAGTTTCTTTGTAGATGTTAAGATATAAACGATATTGCTCGAATAAAGAACCGTTTTTAGGTCTGTTTTTCTCTCTTATAAACACATTGCGAGCTAAAATATAACATAAGAGGGATCAGATTCTTTTTTGAATACGTATCTTTATCACTTGATTATTAATAAAAACCGGATAGTTATGAAAAAGTATATTGTTTTTGCTCTTATCTGTTCGATTGCATTCGCTGCGTTTACTGGGTGTAACTCAAAATCAAAAACGGATAATACAACAGATGAAAAAACTGTAAAAACAGAAGTAAAAGGAGAAGCACCGAAGAAGAAATATATTAAGCTGGCCGAAAAAGCGAATGCTTCGATGCCAATGGTATTACCCGGCAATATACGCATGGATCGAGCTGAGGCTGTTTCTGCTACAGAATATAAGTATTACTACACTTTCACTCAAGAGCCTACCGTATCTGTTGACGAATTTGTTCGGAGTGCAAAGCCTGCTATCACTATGGGAATGCGTGAGAATAAAGGCGAAGATCTCGATATGTTTCGTAAAGATAAAATGACGGTAATATTTGCTTATTATAAATTGGATGGTACGCTTTTTGCAGAGATAAAAGTGTCTCCAAATGAGTACGCAGAATAATTTCTGCTTGTTTTTATCTATTAATAGAATGATTTAAAGGAAAAAGGTGACGATATAAATACGAATAAAAAGTGTCACTTTTGTCACCTTTTAATAAAACCCAAAATATAACTGAATATGATTAAACACATTGTAATGTGGAAGCTGAAGGATGAAGCTCACGGAAATGATAAAGCTACAAATGCAAAACTGATAAAAGAAAAACTAGAAGCTTTGTCGGGTAAAATTGATGGATTACTCAAGATAGAAGTAGGTGTCGACTTCTTAGGAGGAGGCAACTTTGATGTTGCTCTTTATTCAGAATTGAGTAAGAAAGAAGATTTAGAAATATATCAGAATCATCCGTTACATCAGGCTGTTCTTCCTTTTATCAGAGAGGCTGTAATAGATAGAAAAGCCGTAGACTTTGAGGTATAAATGCAAGAAGATATAATAAAAGACATTCGTAAGAGATGCCGTATGGCTATGAACGGTATCGTTTCAACAAACATGCGTCAGCGTGGTTTGGATTACAAGCTAAACTTTGGCTTGTCTGTTCAGCAGATCAAAGATTTAGCGAAGCGTTATCAACCTGATTCTAAACTGGCGGAAACGCTTTGGGCAGACAATACTCGCGAGCTGAAAATATTGGCAACCCTACTTTATCCAACCGATTCTTTTACAAAAGAAAAGGCGGGAGAGTGGGGTGTATCTATTCCCAATCAGGAGATAAGAGAACAGATTTGTGCAAACTTGCTTCAAAATGTGGCATTTGCCAGAGAGATAGCATTGGAGTGGGCAAATTCAACTGTTACAGATATCAGGACTACAGGGTACTGGTTGTTGGCGCGTTTGTTTATTGCTAAGAAGACTGAACCGGTAGCTGTAGAATTAGTGTCAACTATTTGGGATGATGTGATATCCGAGAATATTTTTCTGCGGAATGCTGCATTGTTAACTCTAAAACATATTGGTCGCCAATCTAAAGATATTGCAGATCGCATTCTTCAAAAATTATCTATATATAAGGAAGATAAAGATCTGATAAAGCAAGAAGCGTTTAATAGTATGGCTTTCGAGTTTGATTATTTCTTTGAGGGGTAAGAGTAATGTTTGGATTAGACTTCTCCCTCATATTATTCTTCGTTATTCTTATACCGGCTTATGTGTTGATAAAGCACTTTAAGGGTAGGAAAGAGCCTTTGGCATTATTGGTAATGTCTGTCCTTTCTATTCTTTGTTGGCTGCTGATAGGAGTTGTACTTTACTTTCTGGATATAGATATGCAAGCAACGGCATTGTTAGTCAATGTCTTGATCTTTTCACCTGTCTTCCTTTCCTCTCTCATCTTATTGATAAAGCTAATTCTTTTTGTAAGACATAAATATAAAAAACGAGGTGAAATATCTCATTAATTAAGATACTTCACCCCGCTTAATATTTTAGATTATAAATACCTTAACTATTTTCCAATAGCATATCTTAGTCCCATGTAGAATTTACGACCCTGAGTTGGTCCCCACACCATTGTGGCATCAAAGTCATCGCCAAATGGATTTTCTGCCGAGACGATCGGATTCTTTTGTTTGAAATCCGTAATATTCTCTGCACCCACATAGATACTCCAATTACGGAAGTTCTTAGTGATCTGTGCATTCAGTATTGTAAACGAATCGAATGTAGTTTTCCACAAAGGATTCACCGCATCAGGGGTTGGCATGCGTCCGCCTCCGTTAAATTGGGCGGTAAGGTCGAACACCCATTTCTTTAGGCGCGTTTCGTAAGAGCCTGTTAGAAGTGCTTTGTAATCACTTACCAGAGGTTTTTTCATTAGTTTGTCTCCGTAAGTTGTTTTTGCATTTGTCCAGCGATACGCTCCCAATATATTAAACCCTTTGAATAAGGGGTATGAAGCTTCTATCTGATAACTATCGGCATACGATTTGCCTGACAGGTTATAGAACTTTACAGCATGAGGGTCGCTATCTACATCGGTTACCACCTGATTGTCAAAGTCGGTTCTGTACCACTCTCCTGATATGGTAAGTTCTTCACCTCTGATTGGTATATGAAAAGAGATGCTTGTACCATAGTTCCATGCCGATTCTTGTCGTAGGTTGTCTGCTATTTCTATCTTTCGGCTGCTTGCCAAGAAGTAACTGTTTTCAGGCATAACAAATACTGTACGATAGCCTTTCCCCGCAGATGCTCTAAGGTTTAGCCATTCTACAGGCATATACTTTAAGTGCAGGCGTGGTGTAATGAATGCTTTTTTGTGAAGGGTACTGTAGTCTGTCCGCAATCCGGCTAGTGCAATGAACTTATCATCCTTGTTAAAGGTATATTGAAGATATCCTCCTGTCACAGTTTCTTCATTGGGCTGATTTGTGATTGGCTGAGTCAGATCAATTGAATGATTGTATTTGTCCCAGTTCATACTTAAACCTGTACTTAGTTGATGCATCTTGCCAAACCCTGTTTCATACATCAGCGACGCATATAGATTGTTTTCATATACATTGTATTTGTCTGCTGCATACTTTGATTTCTGATCGTGATATGAGCCTGTGAATATCAGAGCAATATTTCCGTTACGTTCTTCGTCTACAATGTATGAGTTCTTTGTATAAAATTCCCCTCTGTTTGTCTTTACAGATATTTCGTATGGATCAGTATTGATGGAAGCAGAATTTAAAGTATGCATTGTTTGCCCACTGGTACGGTAATCCTGTAAGAAACGAACGCCGAATTGTGAAGCATATCTGCCAGACATATAATTCCACCTGTTCATCATATTAAACTGGTGTTTCTTCGGCATGTCTAAGAAACTGTCATCGTTGTCGTCATGTGATGCAGATTCATTCGAATAGTGCAGGAATACCCCCGTGCTTAACTTATCATTCAAGATAAATGCAGCATCGGCATTGCCTTCATATCTTCCGGCATCACTCGAAAATAAATTCAAGCTGAGAGGATCTGCGCTATTTGGCTTTTTGTATTCTACATTCATTTGTCCTGTAATCGACTCATAGCCGTTCTTTACCGAAGCTGCGCCTTTAGATATCTGTATGCTTTCCATCCATGGGCCGGGTATGTAATCCAGTCCGTATACTGAGGCTGCCCCTCTAAAGTTAGGATAGTTTTCTGTCAATGTTTGCACGTAAGTTCCGGCTAGCCCGAGCAATTGTATTTGTTTAGCTCCTGTTACCGCATCGCTAAAAGATACATCTACCGAAGGATTTGTTTCGAAGCTTTCGGAAAGGTTGCAACATGCCGCACGGTGCAATTCTTTGGTTGTTATTTTTTCCGTATTCAATAGGCTTGTACGAGATTTGATTGTTCCCGGTACTGTCCTTTCTACAACGACTTCGCCTAATTCGGCATTTTCTTCCAATACAACGTTTTGTGTGTCTGCAAAATCATGTATGTGGATAACTTTATCTTCAAATCCGACATACGATATGGCGAGCATGTGATCTTTGTGTGGCGTACCCGATATTTCAAAGTAACCGCGTTCGTCAGTCATTACTCCTGCCTTTGCATTCTCCCATCGTACAGATGCACCGATTAAGGGCTGTTTTTGGTTGTCGAATACATAACCTTTCAAGATGTCTTTGCTAAAGGCGAAAATGGGGATGAGGAGAAGTAGAATAAATATTTTAAATATTTTCATTTGGATTCTTATTATTTGATTTGTAAAATACAATAGAAACTTTGTTGCATACCCGATCGGTACACAATAAGCTGATGTGTATTACAAAAATCAAATAATAAGTACGCGAATGAGTGACAGGTATTCACGAGGTGGAATATCCGGTGGAGATTCGAATATAGAATTATCCTGAGTATATAAAGAATTATCTGTAAGGATACTCAATGGAATAGTTGGTGAAACATCCGATATCCAAACGAATGGCACAGATACTATCGGCCTGAATAAAGAGGCATCAATATCTATAGATAAACGAGAGGTGGTGCAAGATATATCCTGAGTGAAAGAAGTCTCTCCGCACGATTCATCGTGTAATACATCTTTGTGCATCGAACAGCAATCACCTTTCTGCTCTACTTTCTGATGTTCTAGAGAACAACATGTATGTTGCTCGGTCATGAAAAGGGTTTGCTCGCTACATGAATTGCAGCAGTAGTTTATAATTGTAACCCCCGCACCGGTAAGAAACACCGTTGCGGCAGCAATTATAAGAATGAAATTTTGTGCAAATCTTTTCATATCAAATGCAAAGATATGAGAAAATTATAGACACATATAGGTTTTAAGTTTTTTTTAATTTAGAGTGATTCTATTTAGTTTTTTCTCTATTCTTTCTATTTCGTTACTTCATCAATCAGATAAAATATAGACTTGAAGTTTATATCGCTGTATTCGCTCATCCCGATTTCGCAAGTACGGCTCGTAGAGTAGCCGTCTTTACATCCGGCAGGGATTTGTTCGTTGAGGTGTCTTTGCCCGTGAGCATTCAACTCTGGATATGTGAATCCTCTGTCGCCGGCAAAACCGCAACAATTCGTATCCACAAAGGCAACCTCTTTGGAGCATAACTTGGCCAATTGCAATAGCTTTTGTTCCATGCCAATCTTTTTCACTGAGCATACAGGGAAAATAGTCACTATATTACGAGGGTGTTTGATTTCCAGCTTAGGCATCACAAAGTCGAGCATAAACTCTATTGGGTCATATATCTTTAAATTTTTATTCTCGTATGCCTCATGGAAAGTATAGAAGCATGGACTCATATCAAATAGAATAGGATACTTCCCATTTTCAGAAGTTTTCAATAATGCATTTTCCAGCTCTTTTGATTTGCGGGCACCTTCTTCTTTCAGACCTTTACTGCTAAACGCCATCCCACAACAAAGGCTATTGATACCCTCGGGATAAATAATCGTAAATCCTGCACGTTGTAGAAGTTCCTGTGTCTTTTTTGTCAATTCGACATCGCCCTTTTCATAGCCGTTTGATTTGCCCATCGAACGGTTTATACACGAAGGGAAATAAACAACTTTATTTACCTGTCCTTCATTTATTACCATATCCTTTATCTTGTTCGCTCCCTTAGGCATATCCTTATTCCATTTCGGAATCGTTTTTAGAGATAAGGTTCTCATCGTAGAAGCGATTCCACCCATCAGTGTATCGCCTAATATAGAATGGACGAAGTGAACAAAATTAAGTCCTCCTCTTGCTGCCGAGGTAGTCCCGGCCATGCGGTTGCCGATATAAGATGCTACTTTTTTTGCAGTGTCCGATGCTTCTTCATGTCGGACATGCTTGATAAATTTGCCAGTATCTATTTTTACAGGACAAACCAAGCCACATAATCCATCTGTAGCACACGTCTCGTCTGAATAATACTTCGCGTCATTCAGCATTTGCTTCAATCGTGAAGGATCTTCTCCGAATGCTTTTAGTCTTGATATCTCTCGAGCAATCACGATACGTTGGCGTGGCGATAAGGTTAGCCCTTCAGCAACACAGTTTGGTTCACAAAAGCCACATTCCATACATTTATCTATTATCTCATTTGCTGCAGGAAGAGGTTTCAGATTCTCAAGATGTATCTTGGGATTCTCGTTGATGATTACACCCGGATTTATAAGTTTATGAGGATCAAAAATATCTTTAATCTTGAGCATGATCTTATAAGCCGCTTCTCCCCATTCTTTTTCTACAAAAGGAGCCATGTTACGCCCTGTCCCATGCTCAGCTTTTAACGAACCATCAAACTTATTGACAACAATGTCGGCCAGTTCGTCCATCATATCTGCATACTTCTGTACCTCGCTTGTACTGTTGAAGTCCTGAGAGAATACGATATGGAAGTTGCCGTCGAGGGCATGTCCGTATAACACGGCATCAGTATATCCTAAACGCTTGAATAAATCTTTTAAAGCCACACATGCATCTCCCAGTCTATCTATTGGAAACGCAACGTCTTCTATAAGACATGTTGTTCCTGTTTTTCGTAGGCCTCCAATGGAGGACAGAAGCCCTTTACGAGCTTTCCAGTTAAAATTATATTCTTTACGATCAGATGTAAATTTATATGGTTGTATTGTGGGATATGGTTCAATTGCCTTGCGGATGATAGCCTCTTTTTCATTCATTTCGAGTTGTTCGTTGGCTTGTATTTCTACCAGCAGCAAACAGGCTGTTTCGGGTAATGTCCGAAAATACGAAGGAGCTTCCGGATCGTCTTCGATAGATCGTATAGAGTCTCTATCGAGTAATTCTACTGCAGACACAGGTGTCTTTTTGAGCATAGGAACTACTTCACAGGCTTTCTCTATGGTTTCAAAGATCATTAGAGTACAAGCTTTATGTTTTTCATCAACAACCGTATGGTAGGTTATATCGGAGGTGAAAGCCAGTGTCCCCTCCGAACCAATCATCAGGTGCTTAATGATATCGAAAGGATCTTCATAATCTACTAATGCATTTATGCTATATCCTGTCGTGTTCTTTATTTTATACTTTTGTTTAATACGCTCTGTAAGCGTATTGTCAGCTTTTATTTTATCTCTAAGTTTTTCTATTTCACGGATAATTTCAGGATGTTTTTCAGTGAAATCCAATTTACTTTTTTCATCCGAAGTATCCAGGATAGTACCGTCATAGAGGACGATGCGGATATCTGCAATTGTTTTGTATGAGTTCTGATCTGTACCACAGCACATTCCGCTCGCATTGTTCGCGGCTATACCCCCGATCATTGCGGCATTGATAGATGCCGGATCGGGACCTATCTTACGACCAAATGGCTGTAGGTGAATATTTGCTCTTGCTCCTGTTATTCCGGGCTGTAGTTTTATCTTTAAAGCTTCATCATCAAGAATCGTATATTTTCGCCATTCGTGTGTTGCTACCATCAGCACCGAGTCGGTTATCGCTTGCCCCGAAAGGCTTGTGCCTGCTGCCCGATATGTAACCGGAATATTGAGTTTTCCTGTCTGACGTATTACTTCTACAGCCTCTTCTTCTGTATGTACCTGTACTACTATTTTAGGAATCAGACGATAAAAACTTGCATCAGTACCGTATGCTAATAGTTGTAGAGGATTGGTAATAATTCGTTTCGACGGAATTGTTTTAGATAATTCTTTTTTCAGTTGCTGATAATTATCAGGTAACATAGTATTTAGCTTTTTAGTGATCAGTATAGGTAAACGGTTTCGGAAAACCAATGCAATTTATAAAACATATTTGAAATAGGAGTACGTTTTAGACTTATTTCAATGGTGGGTAGATGTGATAAAAACCTAAAAGGTCAACGAATTATTTAGAGGTCTGAGGTTTATTTTGTATATTTATTATTCTTTTTAGTTTTGGAGATATGAGTTGCTAAAAAGCATAAATTGATGTATTTTTCCTCTGCTATAATTTATTAAATACAAGAAAAAAGACTAATTTTGCTACTCAAATTTTAACAAACAAAAAACGAAATACATTATTCATTTTTAAACAAATAAAAACAATGAGAATCGAGAAAATTTTCGCACGTGAAATCTTGGATTCAAGAGGTAATCCTACAATTGAAGTTGATGTAACTTTGGAATGTGGCGTGGTTGGTCGTGCTGCAGTACCATCTGGTGCTTCAACTGGTGAAAACGAAGCTTTGGAACTTCGCGACGGTGACAAAAAACGCTACCTTGGTAAAGGTGTAGTGAAAGCTGTTGACAACGTAAACAAAGTTATCGCTCCGGCTCTTTTAGGTGAATCTGCTCTTGATCAAAGAGGTATCGATTTGAAAATGATTGCCCTTGACGGAACAAAGACTAAATCTAATTTAGGAGCTAATGCTATTCTTGGTGTTTCGCTTGCTGTAGCTAAAGCTGCTGCTAACTACCTTGAACTTCCATTGTATCGCTATATTGGCGGTACTAACACTTATACTCTTCCTGTACCGATGATGAACATCATCAACGGTGGATCTCACTCTGATGCTCCTATCGCATTCCAAGAGTTTATGATTCGTCCGGTAGGTGCTCCTTCTTTCAAAGAAGGTTTGCGCTGTGGAGCTGAAGTATTCCACGCTTTGAAGAAAGAATTCCACGACAGAGGTCTTAGTACAGCTGTAGGTGACGAAGGTGGTTTTGCTCCAACATTGAATGGTACAGAAGATGCTCTTGAATCAATCCTTAAAGCTATTAAAGCTGCAGGATATGAGCCGGGAAAAGATGTTACAATCGCTTTAGACTGTGCTGCTTCTGAATTCTTCAAAGGTGGTGTTTATGACTATTCTAAATTTGAAGGTCCTAACGGAGCTAAACGTACATCAGCAGAACAAGTTGAATTCCTTGCAAGCCTAGTAGCTAAATACCCTATCGATTCTATCGAAGATGGTATGGGCGAAAATGACTGGGACGGATGGAAATTGCTTACAGACAAACTTGGAGATAAAGTTCAGTTGGTAGGTGATGACTTGTTTGTAACTAACGTTGAGTTCTTGAAAAAAGGTATAGAAACAGGTTGTGCTAACTCAATCCTTATCAAAGTAAACCAAATTGGTTCACTTACTGAAACTTTGGATGCTATCGAAATGGCTCACCGTGCAGGTTACACTAGTGTAACTTCTCACCGTTCGGGAGAAACTGAAGATGCTACAATTGCTGACATTGCAGTTGCAACTAACTCAGGACAAATCAAAACAGGTTCATTGAGCCGTTCAGACCGTATGGCTAAATACAACCAATTACTTCGTATCGAAGAAGAACTTGGAGACAAAGCTGTTTACGGATGGCAACGTGTACAACGTAAAAAATAAGAAGAAAACTTCTTGATATTATAAAGGCTGTTCCGATAGGGATAGCCTTTATTTGTTTGCTTTCTTTTGTATCTATATATTTTAGTTTTCTCTCCTTGATAGAGACTATCGTCTACAACAAAATTCTCATTCGACCGAATCTTTGGCGAAATCTTAGTATCTTTACCAACTCCAAAATTTCTTACTGCCGTTCCGGCTAAGTTTAGTGACATATGAAATATATTCGACTTATAATCTTTTCAATACTTATAATATCAAGTGTCTCCGTTTATTCTCAAAGTGAAAAAGATACACCTCGTAATGGTGAAGGTATACATGCTTTTCTGAGAAGAAACAAACGCACAGGGACAGATAATCTTAATAAGTTTCTGGAGTTGAATAAAGGAAAGTTCGGTAAAGAAAATTCTCTATTGAAGGATGTTTCGTATCTATTACCTGAAACGGATAAGAATAATACGAAAAAAACAGAGAACGAAGTTTCGGATTCTGGTCAAATGGGTAAAAAAACGGAGAATAAGCTTTTTGGAGAAAAATATGCGGAATATACGATTAAATCAGATAAGCTAAAAGGTGCTTGTTTCTTCTTATCCAGTGGGCACGGAGGACCCGACCCCGGAGCAATGGCAGAGGTAGACGGTTATGAGCTTTGCGAAGATGAATACGCTTATGATATAACGCTTAGGCTTGCACGCAACTTGATGGAAGAAGGAGCTTCAGTATATATGATTATTCAAGATGCAGAGGATGGTATAAGGGATGACCGTTATTTATCGAACAGTAAGCGTGAAACATGTATGGGGGCTACTATCCCTTTGAACCAGATTGCCCGGTTGAAACAACGAACAGATAAAATCAATAGCTTGAGTAAGCGTTCGAAAGCAAAATATAAAAGATCTGTTTTTATCCATTTGGATAGCAGAAGTCAGAAACAGCAATTAGATGTATTTTTCTATTACTCAAAGAATAGTACTGCGGGTAAAAAACTTGCGAATACAATGCGTGAGACTTTCAGTGATCATTATGACAAGCATCAGCCGGATAGAGGCTTTACCGGAACAGTAAGTACACGAACCTTATACGTTCTTGATAAAACTCTGCCTGTGGGTATTTATGCTGAGCTTGGCAATATTCAGAATAGTTTCGACCAGCGTCGCTTTTTACAATCAGATAACAGGCAGGCTTTGGCTAATTGGATGTGTAGGGGTTTCATCAAAGACTATGAAAACTGGAAAAAGGGAAAGTAAAGAATAGATATTCTAATGTTTTTTAGCTCTTATCCTTTTGAATATTGATAGCTCTACGATACAACAGATGAAGAAAACCTCCATTGTCAGTTATCATAAAAACTAATATATTTGTATAAATACAAAAAAGTGCATTATGAGATTATTACTTATCAGCAATTCAACAAATCCGGGAGAGGCGTATTTAGACTATCCGAAGTATAACATTAAAGAGTTTTTAGGTGAAAAACCTGTAAAAGCATTATTTATTCCTTATGCTGCGGTTACTTTTTCCTACGATGAATATGAGAAGAAAGTCAACGATCGTTTCAAAGAAATAGGGCATAGTGTTGTTAGCATTCATCACTACGACGATCCTGTAAAGGCAGTTGAAGAAGCAGAGGCTATTGTAGTAGGAGGCGGTAATACATGGAAGCTTGTCCGCATGATGCGTGATAATAAGATTATAGAGCTTATTCGTAAAAGAGCAAAACAAGGAGTTCCATATATAGGGTGGAGTGCGGGTTCAAATGTGGCTTGTCCTACATTGCGAACAACAAACGATATGCCGATCATCGACCCAAAAGGATTTGATGTGGCGAACCTAGTCCCTTTTCAAATAAACCCACATTATCTCGATACACATCCCGAAAATCATGGAGGTGAAACACGTGAAGATCGTATCAGGGAATTTATTACAGAAAACCAGGACATATATGTTGTCGGACTGCGAGAAGGCTCTATGCTGAACCTTGAAGGCGATGACTTGAAACTTATCGGAAAAAAGACAGCACGTATATTCAAATATGGAGAAGAACCAAGAGAATTGAAAACAGGTGATGATTTCAGTTTTCTACTAAAGAAGTGATTAAAGGTTCATCTTCTCAATAGACATACCACACTCATAGCCCTCTTCGTAGAGTGCTGTGAGTTTGTTTATATCTTTTTCTATACGATCTACAATGATCGGTTTTTGTGGTCTGATAACAAATACAGATCCTTCCTCCTCAAGCTTTTCTATCAAATCCAATTGAGAATTATAAAGACTATTTCTGTTACTTAAAGCCTCACGCATAGCCGGATATTTCCGGTAAATGAAAGATGGTATTTTTATATCCTTGCTTTCTTTTCTGTATCCCTTGTTGCGTGTAAGGATTACTATGTTTTTTTTATAACCCTGATCTATTGCCCTGTTAACAGGGATTGAGTCGCAGATGCCTCCATCAAGCATAGGGATATCATCTACATACGCTATAGGGCACATAATAGGTAAACTGCTGGATGCTTTTACAATATCTATAACCCTTTCCTTATTCGATTTCTCTTCTAAGTACTCTGCTTGCCCTGTAAGGCAATTGGACGTTACCATTTCAAACCGTGATGGGGAGGAAAAGTAAGTCTGATAATCGTAGGGTATAATATTTTCAGGAAACTCATGGAACAGTAAATCGAAGTCCATGATATTGCGTTTCTTTATATAGTGTTTAAGCCCTATATATTTATACTTAGCCAGAAGGTCTATATTGCTATATTTAGCTCTTCCTTGTTGCTTAGAGATAAAAGAAAGTCCATTACACGCTCCGGCAGATACACCAATTGCATAAGGAAATTCTATATTTCGACTCATGAAATAATCCAAAACTCCACAGGTGAAAACTCCACGCATGCCTCCTCCTTCAAGTACCAATCCTATCTCTGATGTATTAATCATCTCCGTTTTTTATACTTATTGGGGGCTAAAGGTAGCAATTTTTGCAATAAAAAAAGTTCTGCTCTTTATCGCAAGGAACAGAACTCGAAAAGTAGTAATTCTAAGTATGTGGCTTATTTATTAGCAATAAGACCACTGGAATTATTGTTTACTTGAACTTGCTTAACTGTTAATAGTTTTCCGCTCGCATCATCATATACGTGTATTAGATGCTGCGATTTGGTAGACCATGTTGCCATATTTTTATCCCATTTGGTGAAGATAAGATTGGCCACTTTGCTTCCATCCGAATTGTATTCATATACATATTTATAAGTTCCAACCCATCCTTGAGAACTCCATTTGTAATATGTTTTTTCCTTCAGATTGTTTTTTGTATCGTAGACAAATACAGCTTTCTTCAAAGCTTCTAATGAAGTTCCGTCTACTGTTGTATATTCTTTTGTGCAACCGTATTTAGTGGTTTCAATATTGCTATATACTTTGTCTTTTGAATTTCCTGCATATATATTAGAGAATGAAAATAGCGTTGCCAAAACTGTTGTTAAAAATATTGCTTTCATGTCGGTATCTTTTAAATTGTTACCTTGTTAATAGATCGAAATTTTGTTTTTAAAAGCGCTTTCTATATATATGACGTTGTCAACTATCGAATAGTTACAAAAAAGTTAGTCTATTTTTAGTACTATGTTATGCATAGAAGTATGTTTTGTGTATATATGTTTGTAAATTAGTCGTTTATTACTGGTGTTAATTAAGGTTAATGATTGAAAGACTGTTCTTTTTTAGCCATATTTTTTATGATATAATTAATAAAATACTTTTCAGTAAGGTGAAAGAACTTATCTTTACATCGTTTTCTGCTTACAGATAATATAGAATATTATTTATTATCCTTAATGAATTAAAGAAATGGAAAAAATTGATTTTTATCAGGTTATAGATGGTGTTAGGCAAGTCGTTAATACCGAAGAGCAATTTCTACTATCATTGTCAGAAGGACTGATAACCACGAAACTAAATAAGCAGAACAGAAATATAAAACAGATACTTGGACACTTAGTAGATTCAGCATCTAATAATATACATCGTATTATTCATTTGCAAAACCAGCCTAGTCCATTGATTTTCCCTGATTATGCTAACTTGGGAAATAATGACAGATGGATCGCTATTCAGGATTATCAGACAGAGAATTGGGAGGACTTGGTTCAATTGTGGAAATATTCAAACCTCCACATAATGCATATTATCAAACATGTAGACACTGATAAGCTCGGTAATGAATGGATTACAGCGCTAGGTGATAGAGTCTCTCTAAAAGAGATGATTATAAATTATCTCCCTCACTTGCACTTGCATATACATGAGATTCATGAGCTGTATGCCAGTAATGCTTAAGATATACTCTTCAAAATAAAGAGAGGATTTGGAAACCCCAAATCCTCTTCTATTATAAGTTATTATTATCCTCAATTAATAAGCTCTCGCGAATATTACTCGTTGAGCAGATGGCTTTCCTGTAACCATACATTTGCCCGGAGTTTTATCTCCTTCAAGAGGGATACAACGTATTGTTGCTTTTGTCTCAGCTTTCACTTTTTCCTCAGTTTCAGCCGTACCATCCCAGTGAGCAAGAATAAATACACCTTCCTCTATCTTCTCTTTAAACTCTTCGTATGTCTCTACAGTGATCGTCTGCTTAGCTCTGAAATCGAACGCTTTTTTGTAGATGTTAGCCTGAATATCATCCAATAGATTCTTGATATACATATCCAGCCCGTCACATGATACAGTCTCTTTAGTCAGCGTGTCGCGGCGAGCAACTTCTACTGTGTTATTTTCCATATCGCGCGCGCCCATAGCCAAACGTACAGGAACTCCTTTCAATTCATACTCCGAGAATTTCCATCCCGGTTTTTTGTTGTCTGCATTGTCATATTTAACACTGATGCCAAGGGCTTTCAATGATTTTACAATGCCATCCACCTTTTGGTTGATTAAGGCTAATTGTTCTTCACCTTTATATATAGGAACAATAACAACTTGGAATGGAGCTAGTTTTGGAGGAAGCACAAGTCCGTTATCATCCGAGTGTGCCATTATCAGAGCTCCGATAAGGCGGGTAGATACTCCCCATGAAGTAGCCCATACGTAATCCATCTTGCCTTCTTTATCCGCAAATTTCACATCGAATGCTTTTGCGAAATTCTGTCCAAGGAAGTGAGATGTTCCCGATTGAAGGGCTTTCCCATCCTGCATCATGGCTTCGATTGTATATGTGTCTACAGCACCGGCAAACCGTTCAGATGCTGATTTCACACCTTTAATTACAGGCACAGCCATATACTCCTCGGCAAACTGAGCATACACGTTCAACATTTTTTCCGCTTCCTCTACCGCTTCTTCTTTTGTGGCATGAGCTGTATGCCCTTCTTGCCACAAGAATTCTGCGGTACGCAGGAATAAACGGGTACGCATCTCCCAACGTACAACATTTGCCCATTGATTAACCAAGATAGGCAGATCTCTATATGATTGTATCCAATTACGGTACGTATTCCAGATAATCGTTTCGGAAGTTGGACGAACAATAAGTTCTTCTTCCAATTTTGCATCAGGGTCAACTATTACTCCTTTTCCGTCGGGATCATTTTTTAGACGGTAGTGAGTTACAACAGCACATTCTTTAGCAAAACCTTCAACATGGTCAGCCTCTTTACTCAAAAATGACTTGGGGATGAAAAGCGGGAAATAAGCATTCATGTGTCCTGTTTCTTTGAACATATCGTCTAATTGACGTTGCATTTTTTCCCAAATCGCATAGCCGTATGGCTTTATCACCATACATCCGCGTACAGCAGAGTTTTCTGCTAAATCTGCTTTTAATACCAAATCGAGATACCACTGACTGTAATCTTGACTTCGAGGTGTCAGTTCTTTAAGTTCTTTTGCCATATTATTGAATTCTGTTTTTCCAAAATTGCTACAAAGTTAGTAAAAGCCCTTAATTAAATGATATTTGATTTGTATTTCTTACAGGGTTTGTTTTATAGAAGTCACTGTAACTTCCAATACCCTGCTCAGAAATGAGTATTTTGCTTTCATGTAGTTATATTCTTTTCCCGAGGTAATATATTTCGCCGTTCCTTCTATATAAAAGCCTGTTCCCTGATAATCTTTATAGCCTAAAACATTTCTACTGCCCAATGTAAGTTTTACTTTGTTGTTTACTTCTACATTTTTTTGTGTTTTACGCAAGCCATAGGCTGGGATGAGAATGCGTTCATCTTCTGTCACTTCCAGATATGAGTTCCATGTGTTTGCTATATGCGGTTCTTCCTTTCCCCATGATACGATTGATACTACCCCTTCATTTTCGATTACTTTATGAAATTTCTCTGTAAGTTTCTTTGATTCATTCATTGTTTTCTGTTTTTTATTCAGGCATAAAATTACAATTCATCGGATGGGTAAATCTTAAGCTGGTTTAAGAAATACCTTAAGGGTTCTTTTTCCTAATCTCACTCAGGTATTCCGGCGTAAGTCCTAGGAACGAAGCAAGCATATATTGAGGAACACGTTGAACAAACTCGGGGAAAGATGTCTTAAAGTGTTTATATATTTCTTCTTTCGAAAGTTCATAGAGCAGCTTCATTCTAAACTGTGAAGCAGCAAGTGCTCTTTCTGTGACTAACCTGAAATATCGTTCTAAAGAGGGCAACTCTAAAATCATTTTTTGAAAATCGTGAAAACCGATAGCCAGCACTCTCGAATTTTCTATCGCTTGTATATAATAGTCGGACGCTTTTTGGTTAGAAAGGCTCATATAATCCGTCATCCACCAACCCTCCAACGCAAATTGAATTGTTTGCTCCGTTCCTTTGTCGTTGTGGAAGAACATGCGCATGCAGCCTGTTTCAATGAAGTAGTAGGCTTTGCAGACTTGTCCTTCTTCCAATACAAATTGTTTGCTTTTTAGATCAAGGAGGGTTATATATTGAGATAATATTTCAATATCAGATTCGTCGAAATGAATATAATTGCGAATATGGCTGATCAGTTTACTATACATCGCTTGTTATTTAATAAAGGCTCTAAAGTAATATAAAAAAGACAGAGTTTGTCCTTATTGATATTTTGTATCTTTGCCATCTACTAATATAAGATAATTATGAAATCAAAATATACAGATATTCTTCTCGACTTGGATGATACGCTTATAGATACTATAGAGAATACCCGGCAGACTTTAGTAGAGCTATATGATGATTATAACTTTGGAAACTACTTTCCGTCTTTCGATGATTTTTATACAATATATTATGCCAATGTCAGTCAGCTCTGGGAGATGTATGGGCAAGGTAAAATATCGAAAGCCACTTTGCAAAGAGAACGTTTTATTGCCCCTCTTTCTTTGGTAGAAGATATATCGGAAGAAAAGGCTCTTGCTATTAATGATGATTATATAGAGCGGATCATGCAAAAAAAGAACCTTATCGATGGTGCTGTCGATTTACTCGACTATCTGAAATCGAAATACAAGATACATATCCTATCCAATGGCTTTACCGAGATGCAATATATCAAAATGGATAATGCCGGACTAACAGGCTATTTCGACAAGGTGATACTTTCCGATGCTGTAGGGGTGAATAAGCCTCATCCGCATTTGTTCGATTATGCTCTGAAAGAAGCAGGGGCTGAGAGAGACACAACAATCATGATAGGGGATAATCTATCCACAGATATCGGCGGCGCATACAATAGTGGTATCGATCAGATTTGGTATAATCCCGGAGGTAAGCCTGTCGGAGATTTTCAGCCCACTTATATTGTCGATAAGCTATCAGCAATAAAGAATATACTTTAGGAAAAGTAAAGAGCCGGTTGGGGATACTGACCGGCTCTTTATATACATCACTAAATAAAGATATATTTATTAAAAATACTTTTTTAAATCTTCTAGCCAGTCTGCTACACGCTTCTCTGTCTCATTGTATTCATTATCTTCATCCAAAGCCAGACCAACGAATTGCCCGTTTACAACAGCATCAGACTCGTCGAATGTATATCCGTCTGTTGGAACGAAGCCTACGATTTCTACTTTTCCTTTCAGAGCCTTGTACATCGTATACATACCTCCGGCAAAGCTGGTAGAGAAAGATGCGCTGTCGCCTAATCCAAAGATGGCTACTTTCTTATTTGTAAAGTCCATTTTCTCAAATTTCGGCAAAAAAGCTTCCCAGTCATCCTGTAAGTCACCAATACCTGTTGTAGATGCACCTAAAATAAAAAAATCATATGATTGCAAGTCGTCGACACTAACACCATCGGCATTAAAAAGTGTAGCATCGCCGAGTGCTGCCTGTATTTTTTCCGCTACCGCTTCTGTGGCTCCGGTAGACGAGCCATAAACTATTGCAATTTTACTCATAACTAGTTAAGATGTTTATTAATTGATTATCAATTATCTGGAATCATTCAAAATAGAGGGTGCCATAAAGCTTTGGATGATACCCCTAAGTCCCAGATACACTATAAACGCCAGCCATAGGATATTGTTCGCAGAAGCGTCGGAAAACATAAAATATATAAGGAAAAAAGCACCTACCGCTATCAGCATAGAATTTCTCATCTGGTGTGATGCTGTAGCCCCAACAAAGACCCCATCCCACAGAAAAGCAGAGAATCCTGCAATAGGGATCAGCAAAACCCAAGACTGATAGCTTTTACTTAACTCTAATATATTTTTTTTATCAGTGATCAATGCCAATATATAATCCATGCCGGTGGCATAAATGAGCGTAAACAGTAAAGCTATAATAGTACCCCATACGAAGAGACGCTTGACTAAGCGTTTTAGTAAAAACCGATTGTTTTCTCCGATATACTTCCCCGTCATGGCTTCGGCTGCATACGCAAAACCATCCATCATATACGAGAAGAGGATAAACATTTGCATCAACAAGGCATTAACAGCAAGGATGTCTTTTCCCGATTTGGATGATGCAGACATAAAAAATGTTGTTACTGCAATCAGCGCCATTGTGCGAATGAAGATATCACTGTTCACTTTAAAGAAGGGAACGTATGCGTGTAAGTTTTTGAGAACAGAAAAGTCGATGTATTTTTTCAACCAACCGTATTTCATATTCCAGACGAGTATAAATGATAAGAACCCTGTGTACTGTGCACATGCGGAGGCTAGGGCTACGCCTTCTATCTTCATTCCCAATCCGTATACAAAGGCAAAGCTTAAAACTATATTTACAATGTTTACCGTGATAGCTATAAACATCGGTGTTTTGGCATCCTGCATGCCTATAAACCAGCCATTGAATGTGTACATGCCCAATACAGCCGGTGCAGCCCAGATGTATATATAGAAATATTGGTGAGCAAAAACCTTAACGGTAGGGTCAGCATTGAGTAGAAAAAATCCGGCAAGAGCAATAAAGTATTGTAGCAGAACGATTGCAATGCCAGCACTCATCGCAACCGAGAGAGACCTCAGCAGAGTATTGGCTTGTTCTCTATAATCTTTTGCGCCATAGGCCTGTGCTGTGAAGCCGCTTGTCCCCATGCGAAGAAATGAAAAGCTCCAATAAATAAAATTGAATAGCATTGTACCCAAAGCAATGGCTCCGATATAATCTTCCGAATCGAGATGTCCCACAATATACATATCTACCAATCCGAGCAAGGGAACGGTGATGTTTGAAATAATGTTGGGTATCGCTAATTGTAATATGCTTCTATTCATTGTCACTTTTCTAATATATTTGTCACTTTTTTTATTTAATTATTTTTCTATGTATCTACCTGTAGTATAGTATTGTATAATCTTTTCGAGAATGCAAAAGGTGACAAAAGTGACACTTTTTCATCTGTTTTTATCATGTCACTCTTTCTAGCTTTTGAGAATTCAATGGTCTTCAGGTAATCTGGCAAAACCATCTATAATAAGATAAATCTGCGAGCAAAACATATTGAACTTTAAAGGTGTACAAAGGTAGTGCTCTTATAAAGAACGTACAAATGTTAAATAAATACATCTCGTATCTTCAAAATGTTGTATCTTTATGCATCTCCAATCTTGAATATTTATAATTATAAAGACCGTTTTAAGTACCTATGGATGTAAAAATAGAACAAAGTTGGAAAGACCAGTTGAAAAATGAGTTTGAAAAAGATTATTTCGTAAAGCTTACCGACTTTGTAAGAGTAGAATATAAAACCAAACAAATCTTTCCTCCGGCGAGACTTATCTTTAATGCTTTTGACCATACTCCGTTTGATAAAGTAAAAGTTGTTATTTTGGGACAAGATCCATACCATAACGATGGTCAGGCTCATGGGTTGTCTTTTTCAGTACCAGATGGAATACCGGCTCCGCCTTCGCTTGTGAATATATTTAAGGAGATAAACCGAGACTTGGGTATTCCTGTACCCCGATCGGGTAATCTGACCCGTTGGGCAAATCAGGGTGTATTGCTGCTCAACGCTACACTGACTGTTCAAGCGCATATGGCGGGCTCGCATCAGAAAAAAGGATGGGAAGCATTTACCGATGCAGCCATACATCAGTTAGCCGAAAAAAGAGAGAATCTGGTCTTTATCCTTTGGGGAGCATACGCTCAAAAGAAGGCTTCATTTATAGATCCTAACAAGCACTTGGTGCTAAGGTCTGTACATCCTTCACCTCTTTCGGCTTATAATGGATTTTTTGGCAATAGTCATTTCAGCACGGCGAATAAGTATTTGCAATCAAAAGGTATTGCACCAATCGAATGGTAGAGTATAACAGATATTGATATAAAAAGATCAAATAAAAATGGCGGCAATAATTACATTGCCGCCATTTTTTATATATGCTTGATTTATTTGCTTATGAAACTCTTAATGATTTTCCTGCTCTAAGCGTAGCCCTTGATGTGATATTGTTCAACTTACAAAGTTTGCTGATTGTTGTACCATGCATCCTTGCGATTTTGCCGAGTGTGTCACCTTTTGATATTCGGTGATATTTTACAGAACCCGTCGCATATTTATTTTTTACATCATTGCTTGATCTTGTAGTAGAGGATGAGGCAAGGTTTCTTATATCTACACCTTTACTGCTTTTTCTATAGCTGTTTGGTGTTACTGTATAAGTGTCTTTGTGGCAAACCTTGTTATCAAAATCAACAATGTATATAGGATTTATCGGATTGCCTAAAAAGCGGATTTCGAAATGTAAGTGAGAACCTGTCGAACGTCCTGTGTTTCCTCCTAAAGCGATCGGGTCTCCCGATTTTACAACTTGGTCTTCTTCTACTAAGAATCTGGACAAGTGTCCGTAAACTGTTTCCAATCCATTTGGATGGCGCAAGGCTAAGTAGTAACCATATCCACGTCTTTCGTATTGTTTTACACGTACTTTTCCGTCGAAAGCTGCGTAAATCGTATCACCCACCTGTACTTTAAGGTCTATTCCGTAATGCATACGGCGGCGGCGAGGGCCGAAATTAGAGGTAACATATCCCATGGTCGGCATTGTGAAATTGGCCAGGCTCACTTTGAATGTATCTGGAATATTCTCTATAGAACGGTATGCGTTCACATAACGATTATTCCATATACCTCCGTAAAGATCTTCTGCTGGGATTTCATTCTCTCCAAGGATGCGCTCTTCTTGAATTTCTTTAAGTATAGAAAGGTCTCTTTTTATTTTAATTCCATCTGCATATAGATTGGAATTCGGGGTCTGTCTGCTGTGTCGTTGCTTGTACTTTAGCTCTACTCTGTCGGGTGAGGCTTCTTCTGTTATTTTCTTCTGGGCGAAACCGGTCATTGGGATGAAAAATACTGCCACTAGAGGCAATAATCTGATTCGCTTGAAGCCTTTTGTTAAAATGTTACTGCTTATTCCTGTCATAAATATAAATTAAATCTCGTCACCCGCATATAAATTAGCTAGCGTGGATTGTTTATAATCAAAAATCTCGTTGTCGTTAAAAAAGCGTTTTAGTTCAATTTTTGCAGATTCGGACGAATCTGATGCATGCACAATATTCTCCTGAGAACTAACCGAAAAATCTCCTCTAATAGTTCCCGGAGTAGCTTCCCTGCCATTGGTTACTCCAATCAGGGAGCGTACAACTTTAGTTGCATTCTTCCCTTCCCAACATTGAAGTATAACCGGACATACCTGCATGGAATCTTTTACACGTTGGAAAAATGGCCTGTCTTTTAAGTGTGAATAATGCTCACTGAGGATCGCATCAGTCAACTGTACCATTTTCATCCCTGCTAGACGTAAACCCTTCTTTTCGAAACGAGAGATAACCTCTCCTATCAGTGCTCTTTGAACACAAGAAGGCTTTAGAATAACGAGGGTTTTTTCCATGTGTGTACTTAAAAATAAATAGAATTTATAAGATATAGAGGCCAAATATAAAACATATTTCAATTTGTAACAACCCCGTAACCTGCGAAAAGGTAGATTTTAACAGTATTTACGCTATGTTTAAGAACATATTTTGTTTGGAATCTCTCTAAACAAAAGCGGTGTTACGCCCTATGGGAGGTGTAGTGCGTTTAACTAAATATAACTAATTTGTAAAGTGTTCCTCAAATGAGGTGTATTGTCTCTATTTCTTAAATATCAGATATACAGCAGCAATAAGAAAGACAAAAGCCAATAAATGGTTCCATTTGAAAGTTTCGGTCTTGAATGCCAGTGTACTGAACAATACAAAGACAGTGAGGGTGATAACTTCTTGGATGATTTTTAGCTGCATCAGAGTAAAAGGTCCTCCATTACCCTGAAATCCAATCCTGTTTGCAGGTACTTGAAAGCAATATTCAAAAAAGGCAATACCCCAGCTGAAAAGTATAACACCAAATAAAGGAAGTGATTCGAACCACGAATATTCTTTCATTTTTAGATGCCCATACCAAGCAAAAGTCATGAATATATTAGAAAAGACCAATAATATTATTGTATATACACCAGATAAGTTCATTCTCTGTAGATTAAAAATTTCGCAGCAAAAGTAATTATTTTTTGGAACTTTTGTTTTGATTTAATTCTTACCTTTGAAATATCCATAAAAAACAACACAATAATAATTAGCACTATGAAAAATATTGCAAGAAAAACACTTGATGAATTCATCATCGAGAGACAAGAAGATTTCAAATATTCGAGAGGAGAGCTTTCCCGCCTCTTAAACTCAATCCTTCTCGCCGCCAGAGTCGTTAGTTACAAAGTAAATAAAGCCGGTCTGGTAGATATCTTGGGAGCAGTAGGCACTACGAATGTACAAGGCGAGGATCAGAAAAAATTAGATGTGTATGCCAATGATGTCTTTATACAAACACTTATCAACAGGGAAATTGTATGTGGTATTGCTTCGGAAGAAAATGATAACTTTATTACAATTGAAGGGCTTGACGAGGGGCATAACAATAAATATGTAGTGTTGATGGACCCACTTGACGGATCGTCCAATATTGAAGTAAATGTATCGGTAGGAACTATTTTCTCTATATACCGTCGCATTTCTCCGATAGGTTCACCCGTTACTATGGAGGATTTCTTACAACCGGGAGTTAATCAGGTGGCAGCAGGATATATTATATATGGTACATCGACTATGATCGTTTATACGACAGGTAGAGGGGTGAATGGTTTTACGCTAAATCCTGCGATCGGAAGTTTTTATCTGTCGCATCCGAATATGAGATGTCCTAAAAACGCGAATATATATTCTGTCAACGAAGGCAATTATGTGCATTTTCCGCAAGGCGTGAAAGATTATATAAAATACTGTCAGGAAGAAAAAGAAGACCGTCCTTATACTGCCCGATATATAGGGAGCTTGGTGTCGGATTGCCATCGCAACCTGATTACCGGAGGTATCTATTTCTATCCGTCTACACACAAAGCGCCTAAGGGCAAGCTACGGTTGTTGTACGAATGTAATCCGATGGCATTTATTACAGAACAAGCCGGCGGTGCTGCTATAGATGGGCATAATCGGATATTGGAGATTCAGCCGCAGGAGTTACACCAGCGAGTACCGTTTTATTGTGGAAGCTTGAATATGGTAAAAAAACTAAAAGACTTTATAGAAAGAGCTGAAGAAAAAGAAAAAAAAGATAAATAAAATAAAAGCTCTCATGGTTAACGCTATGAGAGCCTTTGTTTTTAACTAACTTTGTCTCTCGAATATGGAGCTTAGTTATACATTGTCTACAAATGACTATTTAGAGTTGCAACTTTATAATTTGTCTCACAACAGCGGTTATAAAAAGCAGCGGAAATGGGATCGTTATCGATTGCCGGGGTTATCTCTTTTGTTTGGTGCTATCCTGTTGTTTGACGGGATGAACGATATTTTGGCTTATGTCTTTATCGCATCATCACTTTTGTTTTTTATCTTTTATCAACGCTGGTCGGCGTGGATGTATAAGCGTATGAGTAAGCGAAAGGTAATAGACAGTATGAAAGGAGAATCTCTCTACGAAATAAAACTTTTGCTGGGGAATGATGTTATAGAAGTCGACAGTAAGCGAGGTCATAATTTTTTTAATGTGCATGATATAAAATCCATCATCGAAATGGAGCGATATTTTTTTCTGATGATGAATCAATATGTTTATATCATTATTCCCAAAGATCAGATTGTTAACAAGGAACAACTGGCAGAAGTTTTCGAAGGATATAGGAATACTAAAGGTATTCCACTTATAGCCGAATTGGAGTGGGAATGGAAGTAAATATTTTTTAGCTTATTTCACATTAGACGAGATGTTTCTTGCCTGAAGTGTAAAGTAGAGATTGCAAATTTTATTATATTTGCTCGATTTTATAAAAAGGGTTCGTCCTGACTTCGTATTGGATAAAAACAATCATTATATATTATGGATTTAATTAAAGAGATAGTAGAAAGAGCAAAAGCGAACAAACAGCGTATCGTATTGCCGGAAGGAACTGAAGAAAGGACTATAAAAGCAGCAGATCAGTTGCTTGGTGATGGCGTTGCCGACATTATCCTTATAGGGAATGTGAAAGAAGTAAAAGAATTGGCAGCCGGTCTTAATCTGAAAAATATAGATAAAGCAACCATTCTTGATCCGAAGGATTATGAGAAGAAAGAGGTTTATACGAATCTTCTTTTTGAGTTGAGAAAATCGAAAGGCTTGACTATCGAACAGGCAGCAAAACTTGCTGAAAATCCGCTATATATTGGTTGCCTTATGATCAAAAACGAAGATGCCGACGGCGAGATTGCCGGAGCCGAGAATACAACAGGAGATGTGCTTCGCCCTGCATTGCAAATTATAAAAACAGCACCCGGAATCAGTGTGGTATCAGGTGCTTTTTTAATGTTTACTACTCAGAAACAATATGGTAAAGACGGACTGTTGCTTTTTGCAGATTGCGCCGTTACTCCCGATCCTACAGCATCTCAGTTGGCCGAAATAGCTGTTGCTACAGGTCAAACTGCACGTGCTTTGGTTGGAGAAGAACCACAGGTGGCAATTCTAAGTTTTTCGACAAAAGGAAGTGCTAAAAGCCCGTTAGTAGATAAAGTGATTGAAGCTACACAGTTGGCTCAAAAAATAGATCCTACAATGAAGATCGATGGCGAATTGCAAGCCGATGCAGCTCTTGTGCCTGCAGTAGGTAAGCAAAAAGCTCCCGAAAGTGCAGTTGCAGGACAAGCAAATGTGTTAGTGTTCCCTTCATTAGAAGTTGGAAATATTGCTTACAAACTTGTGCAACGTTTGGGGAATGCCGAGGCTGTAGGTCCTATCCTGCAAGGAATGGCTGCACCGGTAAATGATTTGTCGCGAGGTTGCTCGGTAAGTGATATATATAATATGGTGGCTATTGCCGCTAATCAGGCTATTGCCGCAAAGAAAAAGTAAAATAGTTATAAATAGCTTTGAGAAATAGACGGTTGGTACGAACAATCATTCGATTCGCTTTTCCGACCTGCTCATAGTTTATAACTCTAAATTTATAATTAAAATATTTATGGCAGAAATCATAGAACCTATTGAGGAGTATGGGTTAAGCTCAAAAAATAAGAAGAGGTCTCTTTTCTCTAAGATCGGGGTTGTTGGCTGCGGTCGTGATGGACGACATATTGTAAGCCTTACAGCACTATCGGGTATTGAGGTTACTTTTGTTGAAGTATCGGAAGATAGGATACAACTGGCCTTGAAAGATATAGAGCACGGACTGGATACAAAGATAGAAAACTGGGGGTTGACTCAGGGCGAAAAACGCTCTACCATGGGACGTATCAAAGGAACCCTTGATTATCAGGATCTGCAAGATTGCGATTTTGTGATCGAATGTATTCGTTACGATGTAGATGGTGGACGTAGCACTGATTTGAGGAAAGAAGTTTTCCGCAATCTGGAACAAGTTTTGTCGCCGGATGCTATTATCGCTACAAATGCAACTACAGTTATCATCAGTGAACTGGCTGCTGACCTGAAGTATAAAGCTCGTTGTATCAGTTTGCATTTTCCTGTCTCACATACAGATGCTCGTTTGTTAGAGATCGTAAGAGGAACATTTACGTCCGAAGAAGCAGTGCACAAGGTGTATCACTTTGCTCACATGATCAAGCATACAGCTATACAGGTGCACGAAAGTAGCGGGCTTGTAAGTTTTCGTATGATGATAACAATGTTGAATGAAGCATGTCAGATATGGATGGAGAATGTAGCTTCTATAGAAGATATAGATAAAGAGTTTACAATCATATTCGGACAACGGTTTGGTATTTTCCAACTGGCAGACATACTAGGTATCGAAAAGCTGGTAATGCTTATGGAGGATATGTTCGATGAGTATGGCGATAAGAAATATAAGGCTAGTCCGGTATTGTGGAAGTTGTTCAGATCAAAACAACTTGGCGTATCTACCAAACGAGGTTTTTATATTTACGACGATGCAGGGAAAATAATAGGACCAAACGATTTAATTTAAAGACATGAAGATATTAGTATTGAACTGTGGAAGTTCTTCTATAAAATATAAGCTTTTCGATATGGAAAGCAAGGCTGTGATTGCACAGGGAGGAGTCGAAAAAATCGGTTTGAAAGGTTCTTTCCTTAAGTTTCCGCTACCTAATGGAGATAAAGTAGTTCTTGAAGGTGAAATTCTAGAGCATCAGGCCGGGATAGAATATATATTGGGTGTTTTAACAAGCTCTAAGTATGGCGTGTTAGGCTCTTTGGACGAGATAGACGCTGTTGGTCATCGTGTGGTTCACGGTGGTGAAGAGTTTAATAGTAGTGTATTTATTACCGATGAGGTGATAAAGAAAATGGAAGAATGCATAGAGCTTGCTCCATTGCACAATCCACCTAATCTTGCAGGTATTTATGCCGTGAAAGAATTGATGGGAAATATCCCGCAGGTGGGAGTTTTTGATACTGCTTACCATCAGACAATGCCGGCAAGATCATATATGTATGGGTTACCATATTCATTATATGAGAAATACGGTATCAGACGTTATGGTTTTCACGGAACAAGTCACAGATATGTTTCACGTAAAGGGTGTGATTTGCTCGGTGTTCCGTACGAAAAACAACGCATTATCACAGCTCATATAGGTAATGGCGGCTCTTTGGCTGCTATCTATGGCGGAAAGTCGGTAGATACATCAATGGGTATGACTCCTGTTGAAGGTCTGTTGATGGGTACTCGTTCGGGCGATGTAGATGCCGGTATTATATCTTTCATTATGGAGAAAGAGAACATCGGCACACAAGCTATTTCTACTCTCGTAAATAAGCACAGTGGGCTGTTAGGTGTATCGGGTGTATCGTCTGATATGCGTGAGTTGCGTGCCGCAATGGATGAGGGTAACGAAAGAGCGATATTGGCTTTCGATATGTTTGTACACCGTATAAAGAAATATGTGGGTGCTTATGCAGCCGTTCTGGGTGGTGTAGATATTCTTATGTTTACGGGCGGTATAGGCGAAAATGCTATTGCTGTTCGTGAGCAAGTATGTAAGGATATGGAATATATGGGAATAAAACTTGACGTAGAGAAGAATGCCAAGATACAAGGAGAAGAGGCTGTTGTTAGTGCTCCCGACTCTAAAGTAATCGTTATGGTTGTTCCTACCGATGAAGAATATATGATCGCCTCCGATACAATGGAGATCGTTAATAAATAAGCTTCTATAGTATATTTAGATATGTGAAAAACGGCACAATATTGTGCCCTTTTTCGTTTCTTTATAATACACAAGATTCTTTAACAAATTCATTAACAATTTGTAGTTCACAGTTAAACAAAATTAAACACGGGAAAAATCATAGTCTATTATTTGGAAGATTCCTCAGGGGGATTTACCTTTGTAATGTGTTTTTCATAGTATTAGATTTAAGGTTAACAATGAAGATTGGTTGTCGGGACGACAACCTTTTCTTTTTTATATAGGTTTGAAATCTAATAGCTTGAAACTTCCTAAAGCAAGGCACTCCACAGAATCTATTTTTCTCTCTTTTCGTATACATCTTATATTATTTATATTACCTTTATTTCATAACATGGAGATAAGGAAGTAGATATGAGAAAAATTAGTATAATATTTTGCCTTTGCCTACTATTTTGTAATTGTGATAGCCGATCACCTTTAATTAAGGATGACAAGACACTACGCAGCTTAATAGATAAAGCCTTGAATGAAAATGATGAATTTGCATACAGTGAAGTAAGAGCTCATTATTTTTCAGAAGAAAGACTTCAGGATTTTTGTTATTATGCAATAAAGATGGCTAATAAATATGATTATCCGGATGCGTATTATGATGTTTTTGTAACATTAACCCTTACAGAAAATAAACCTATAGACAGTTTAGAGAATAAAACTAGATGTTTAGCTTTATATTATCTATTAAAAGCAAAAGAATTAGGCTCTGAAAGAGGAAAATATGATATACAAAACATATTTCCAGATAGTATTCCTAACTCAACTTATTATTTAGAAGAAATGTCAAAAGAATAATATCTTGTTTGTAAAATAAAGATACTCTTGTTTCTTCGGATTCGTAATTCGGATATTTCCTTAATACGTTAGATTTATTATATTTATTTTATGAGTGTAATGAAGATTTTACAGCAATCAGGATTCTCCATTGCAATTATTCTAATAATAATTGGCTATATAGCTTGGAAAAATGAATATAAGATTTTTGCAATAGTTATGTATATTCTTGCTTTTGTATTCTTTATTTTAATTGTTATTGGTTTTACAGCATACGTTTGTCCTTAATGGCTTTCATCCCTTCTACTGCTTAATTATAGCAGTCTTTCTTTTTGTTTTACCCCACAAGCACCCTTTTTCGCTCCCTAATTACCCAAGCTAAGACTATAAATATTCAATCCACATCCATTGTTGTACAATCAATTCCAATATTCTATCATCGGAAGGATAGGAATAGGTTTATAGATAAATTCTATTGAAATATATTTGTGTATAAATAAAAACTATATATCTTTGCGATATATAGATAAAAAATATAAGTATAATTTAAATATAAATAAAATTTATTATGAAGCCTATTATTAATTTACAATTACCGGAATTTAAAGTACAAGCTTATCACAATGGAGCTTTTAAGACAGTAACACATGAAGACGTAAAAGGGAAGTGGGCAATCTTCTTCTTTTATCCTGCCGATTTTACATTTGTTTGCCCAACAGAACTTGTTGATGTAGCTGACAAATATGATCAACTGCAAGCAATGGGAGTAGAGGTTTATTCTGTAAGTACGGACTCACATTTTGTGCATAAAGCGTGGCATGATGCATCTGAAAGTATTCGCAAGATCAAATATCCGATGTTAGCTGATACCGTAGGAGTACTCAGCCGTGCATTTGGCGTGATGATCGAGGAGGAAGGAATGGCATATAGAGGAACTTTCCTTCTAAATCCAGAGGGACAAGTTAAGATTGCCGAAATTCATGACAATGGAATTGGTCGTAATGCAGACGAATTGCTTCGCAAGGTAGAAGCTGCTCAGTTTGTAGCAACACACGATGGTGAAGTTTGTCCTGCTAAATGGAAAAAAGGAGAAGAAACACTCAAGCCAAGTATAGATCTGGTTGGTAAGATTTAATATTCAAATTTGCAGACCGGCTTAATAAAGCCGGTTTTTAAATCAACCTAATTAAAAATAAAATACATGCTAGATTCATCTTTTAAAGAACAAATACGCTCGATATTCTCTGAACTGAAAAATCAGTATACATTAAATATTACTGCTTTCGACCAGCATGACTCCTATCGTGAACTTGTCGATCTTCTCGATGATGTGGCTTCTTGTTCCGATAATATTTCCTGTCAGATTAATAAAGGTGAAGGGCTCGAGTTCTCTTTATTGAAAAATGGAGAAGATACACGTATTAAATTCAGAGGAGTACCTAACGGACATGAGTTTACCTCTTTATTATTGGCTATACTGAACAGTGACGGCAAGGGGAAGAATATCCCTGACGAATTTGTTGTAAACAGAGTTAAAGCTCTTCGGGGGCCTATAAATCTTACTACTTATGTATCGCTGACGTGTACCAATTGTCCAGATATTGTTCAAGCACTTAATGTTATGGCTACTCTCAAGGCTGAAATATATCACGAGATGGTAGACGGGGCGATAAATCAGGAAGAGGTTGATGCTCTTAAACTGCAAGGTGTTCCCGCAGTATTTGCTGATGGTAAATTGATTCATGTAGGCCGTGGTGAATTCGGTGAATTGTTATCCAAACTGGAAGACCGATATGGAAGTAGAGAGGTGGCAGATAATAATCAAACAGTCAGAGAGTATGATGTAGCGGTAATAGGTGGAGGCCCCGCAGGAGTTGCAGCATCTATTTACTCGGCTCGTAAAGGTTTAAAGGTGGCCTTGTTGGCTGAACGCATAGGAGGACAAGTAAAGGAAACAGTAGGAATAGAAAATCTGATTTCTGTTACCAAGACAACAGGTGAAGTGCTGTCGAACAACCTCAAAGTACACTTGCAAGATTATCCTGTGGATATACTCGAGCATCGAAAGGTAGAGAAAGTGGAGTTGATTGATGGTAAAAAAACAATATCCGTTGTAGGCGGAGAAAAGATAATTACTCCCGCTGTGATAATAGCTACAGGGGCGAGTTGGAGAAAACTCAATGTACCCGGCGAATCGGATTATATAGGAAAAGGAGTTGCTTTCTGTCCTCATTGCGATGGACCATTCTATAAAGGTAAAGAAGTGGCTGTTGTTGGTGGTGGAAATTCGGGTGTAGAGGCCGCAATAGATCTTGCGGGTATTTGCACTAAGGTAACTCTATTTGAATATGCAGAAGAACTTAAGGCTGATAAGATTTTGCAAGAAAAAGCTAAAAGCCTCCCTAATGTAGAGATCATACTGAATACCCAAACAACAGAGGTAATCGGTGACGAGAAGGTTACCGGAATAAAAGTCAAAGACCGTACTACCGGTGAAGAACGCATCGTCAATCTGAACGGCATATTTGTGCAGATTGGATTGGCTCCTAATAGTTCTGTTTTTAGAGACTTGGTGGACGTGAATCGTTTTGGAGAAATAGCCATCGATACTCATTGCCGCACGAGTATACCCGGCGTTTATGCAGCAGGAGATGTTACAACTGTGCCATTTAAGCAAATTATAATAGCAATGGGCGAAGGAGCGAAGGCTTCCCTTTCGGCATTCGAAGACCGTATGCGGGGAGTTATCTGATCGTTCTCTGATATAAGAATAGCATATTTTATCGTCTGTATGACGAGAGATTGAAGAAGGAAAAATTACAGGTATATGTTGCTTGTAATTTTTTTTGTCTGTAAATGTATGAATTAAAAAATACGATGAAACTTTAAGATAAAGTTTCGAATAATTCCATGCAATCTTTTTACCTTTACTTGTGTTTAGTAGTGTTTGTAAAATATGGACTTCAGAACAAAAATAGAAATTCCAACGTCAGACTTTAAGATATCTCATAAGAGTCATATCATGATATTTGGCTCTTGTTTTGCTGAGAATATGGGTCGGTTGTTTTTGGAAAATAAATTCAATACAAATCTCAATCCTTTCGGGATTCTCTACAATCCCTTATCCATTAGTCAGGCTTTGAGGCTGCTTGTCGATCAAAAGGTATTTACAGAAAAAGAAATTTTTGAATACAAAGGACTTTATCAAAGTTTTTGGCATCATGGATCTTTTTCAGATGTAGATAAGGATAAATGTCTGCAGGGGATAAACCACAGGTTGAAGAATGGATCAAACGATATTCGCAAGGCTGATGTCCTTTTTGTTACATTTGGAACAGTGTATGTCTTTCGTTCTTTGAAAGAGAATATGGTAGTCGGTAATTGCCATAAACTGCCTGCTACTGAATTCGAACGTTTTCGTCTTTCTGTCGCGGATATTATAGCAGAGTGGGAAGGTTTGGTAAAGGATTTGAGAAAAGTAAATCCATCGTTGCGAATAGTGTTCACTGTAAGTCCTGTTCGTCACCTTAAAGACGGAGCCCATGATAACCAGTTGAGCAAATCTACTTTGCTTTTGGCTTTAGATCAAATATGTAGTATGGTAGAAGGTTTGTATTATTTCCCTTCTTATGAAATTGTTTTGGATGAATTGCGTGATTATCGATTCTATGATGAAGACATGACCCATCCGAATCAGATAGCAATTAAATATATCTGGCAACGATTGTCAGAGACATATTTTGATGAAGAAGCTCCCCCTATAATAAAAGAATGGCAGAAAATATACCAGGCTCTGAATCATAGAGCTATAAATAACCAAAGTGATGATTATAAGCATTTTTTAAGGCAAACTTTGTTAAAGTTGAAAGCCTTCAATAAGAAATATCCATACATTTGTTGCGAACAAGAAATTGTGGATTTGGAAAACAGATCTTAATTAAAAAAGAAGAATGAAATATTCTATATATCAGGTAGCTAAGATAATTGATGCTATGCCAACCGACCTGAACGAAACTGCCATTAGTATTCTACTTACTGACAGCCGTCAAGTCTTTTTTCCCGACGAAACATTATTCTTTGCCCTTAAGACTAAGAATAATGATGGACATCGGTATATCTCCGAGCTTTATGAGCTGGGCGTTCGTAACTTTGTAGTATCTGATTTACAACCCGAGTGGGAAGAATATGAAGGTGCAAACTTTCTTGTAGTGGTAAATACGCTATTTGCTCTTCAACGTCTAGCTGCATATCATCGCAATCAGTTTAATGTGCCTGTTATTGGTATTACTGGAAGTAACGGTAAAACAGTGGTGAAGGAGTGGCTTTATCAAGTACTTCATCATGATTTTAATATTACGCATTCTCCTCGGAGCTATAATTCTCAAATTGGTGTACCTCTTTCTGTTTGGCAGATGAATAGCCATACACAGTTGGGCATATTCGAGGCAGGGGTATCTCAACCTGAGGAGATGGCAAAGCTCGAGGCGATTATAAATCCTACTATTGGTATATTTACCAATATCGGACAGGCTCATCAGGAAGGTTTCAAATCTATGAAACAAAAATGTCTCGAGAAACTGGAGCTTTTTATAAACTGCGATGTCATTATTTGTGAAGAAGAGAATGAGCTCGTAGACGAATGTATGGAGATAGCCTGTCTTTCTCACAAACGCCTGACATGGTCTCGCAAGGGGTCTAACAAAAGCCCATTGCATATAATGAAAGTTGAGAAGCTCGGAAATTGTACGACCATTCATTATTCTATACTGGGAATGGCCTCTCAGTTTACGATTCCTTTTGCTGATAATGCAGCTATCGAAAATGCTATCCATGTATTGGCTACTGCCATTTATTTGCACTTGTCTTTACCCGATATAAATCAGCGTATGGCCGGTCTTGAGCCTGTTGCAATGCGTCTTGATGTACGTCAAGGAAAAAATAATACAATTCTGATAAATGATACATATAATTCTGATATAAACTCTTTGGGAATTGCTCTTGACTTTCTGGCTCAAAGGGCAACGGATAGCCAAAAGAGAAAGGTGCTTATAATATCAGATATTCCACAGTCGGGGTTACTACCTAAAGAACTGTATTATTTGGCATCGAATCTGGTGTTGAATAAAAAAATAGATGTACTTATCGGTATCGGTAAAGAAATTTCTACATATAAGGAATTGTTTAAGAATGGCGAAATGCATTTCTTCAATACGACCAATGATTTTATCCATTCGAATATATGGAGTGATTTTCATGATATGTTTATTTTGCTGAAAGGGGCACGTAGTTTCTCATTCGAGAGTATAAATAAACTACTGGAGGTGAAAACGCACGAAACAGTGCTCGATATAGATTTAGATGCAATCGTTCACAATTATAACTTTTATAGATCAAGGCTGAATCCTAAAACCAAAATGGTATGTATGGTTAAGGCCGATGGCTATGGTACAGGAGCGACAGAGGTAGCAAAAACATTGCAGTATCATAAGTGCGATTATTTGGCTGTTGCAGTCGCAGAAGAAGGCGTATTCTTGAGAAAACAAGGGATAAAAGTTCCTATCATTGTTCTCAACTCCGAAGTAGGGGGATTTGAAGAGTTGGCGATGTATGCACTCGAACCCGAAGTGTATAATTTCAGAATATTGGATGCTTTTATAAAGGAAGCCAAATTGCAGGGAATTACAAATTATCCGATACATATAAAAATAGATACAGGAATGCATCGGTTGGGATTTACAGAAGAAGATATTCCTGAATTGATGGAGCGTATTAAGTCGCAAACAGGAGTACGTATCCAATCTGTCTTCTCTCATTTAGCGGCAAGTGAGAGTTGGAACTTTGATAATTTTACAGTAGATCAGATCAAGACCTTTAAGAAAATAACAAAAGAAATAGAGAAGAACTGCCATTATCAGGTAATGAAACATATCCTTAATTCGGCAGGGATAGAACGTTTCCCCAACGAGCAAATGGATATGGTGAGGCTGGGAATCAGTCTTTATGGAGTAAGTGCAAGTGGTTTGAACGGACTTCGTAACGTATGTACCTTGAAGACCACCATTCTACAAATCAAATATATCAAGGCCGGAGAAACTGTTGGTTATGGGCGTAAAGGTCATTTCGATAAAGATGCCACAATAGCAACTATCCGTATCGGATATGCCGACGGACTTAGTCGTCAGTTTGGTAATGGAGTTGGTAAGGTATTGGTGAATGGACACATGGTGCCTATTGTTGGAAATATTTGTATGGATTTATCAATGATCGATGTTACCGGAATAGAGGTGAGAGAAGGAGACTCCGTAGTCATCTTTGGAGAAAATCCATCTGTCGTAGATTTGGCTAAAGAAATAAATACAATCCCTTATGAGATACTAACGTCTATCTCTAGCAGGGTAAAACATATTTATTATAAAGAATAAGTTTTGTTTTAGGCATATATATAATAATAAAGGCTGCAAAAATGCAGCCTTTATTATTTATACATGTAATTATTTAATCTTTAAACATCTCATCAAAATCTACAACCTGCTTGCCCGGTAATACTTGGTTGAGTACAACCCCGATTATAGAAGCCAGTGCCATTCCTTCTAAAGAAAATACTTTGCCGATATGTATTGCTGCTCCCCCTATACCAATAACAAGTATCACAGAAGATATAATAAGATTGCGCTTACGGCTAAAGTCTACTTTGTTTTCCACAAGCATGCGTAGCCCGCTGGAGGCTATTATACCAAACAAGAGGATAGAAACGCCACCCATTACCGGAGTAGGGATAGTAGATAACAAAGCTGATATCTTACCGCAAAAACCAAACATAATAGCAAAGATTGCAGCACCCACAAACAAATAAATACTGAAAGCGCGAGTTATAGCTAATACACCGATATTTTCACCATAAGTAGTATTCGGTGGTCCTCCCAATGTAGCAGCTATCATAGTGGCAACCCCATCACCCAGCATAGAGCGATCTAGCCCCGGGTCTTTGATCAGGTCTTTGCTAACTACTTTACTCAAAACAAGCTGATGTCCGATATGCTCAGCGATAGGAACGATAGCAACAGGAACCATCATTAAGAATACTCTCCATGTGAAAGAAGGTGTATAATGAACAAATGGAATAGAGAAAGAAGGTATTTCGATCCAGTTCGCTTCAACTACGTGTTGCACATCTACAACTCCTAAGATAATAGAAAATACATACCCGCCAATTATACCTACCAATACAGGAATAACACTAAGAAATCCGCGTGTGAAAATGGCTGTAAGAATTGTTATGGTAAGAGTTACTAAGCCGATGAGCACATACGTAAGGTCATAATCTCCTGCAGGATTGTTAGTAGCCATGTTAACGGCTGTAGCGGCAAGTCCAAGCCCGATAACCATAATCACAGGTCCTACTACTACCGGAGGAAGCAACTTCATCAACCACTTTGTTCCGGCTCTGTTTATAATAAGTGCAACTACTGAATAGGTAACCCCCACAAGGAAACTACCTACAAGGAAACTTCCCATACCTACACCCGACGAAGGATCGAGTTCCAAAGCTTTTACAGCTATAATGGGATTGATAAAAGCAAATGATGATCCCAGATAAGAAGGGACTTTGCCTTTTGTGATGGCTATAAATACCAATGTCCCGATACCACTCGAGATAAGAGCCACAGCAGGGCTCATTCCGGTGAGTGCAGGAACAAGTACGGTTGCTCCGAACATGGCAAATAGATGTTGAATACTCAATAATAGCCATTGGGCGGGTTTAGGCTTTTCTGAAATACCTAAAACAATTTTCTTTTCTTCTTTCATTTTTGAGCGTTTGATATTTGTCTGTTGCACATAAAAAAAGCCGAGAACGAAATGTCCGGCTTTATATTTTATATTTACTGTTTATTCAAAATTCTTCGTTTTCATACCTATAGATTTTGTCGGCAATAAAGGTAGTATATTTCTGAAATATAATAAAGTACTTCATAAAAAGATTTTTCAAAAAAAGCAATACCAGCCAAGATATACTTTTGCCGATACTGCTTCTTCGCTATATATAATCAATGCTATTTTTCTATTCTGATTCTTGCATCCACGGCTATAACTCTTTCTTCGTTAGCCAAAAGCGGATTAATATCCATCTCTTTTATTTCCGGAGCAAACCTGAGCATAACCGATAAGCGTACAATGATTTCTACAAACAACTTTTCGTTTAAGCCTTTTTGTCCACGTGTACCCTTTATTATTTTATATGCTTTTAGTGATTGTACCATCGATGAAGCTTCGTCAAAACTCAAAGGTGCAAGTCCCGATGCTACGTCTTTCAGTATTTCTACAAAAATCCCACCCAGCCCGCATAAAACAATGTGACCGTATGTAGGTTCATATTTTGCACCGATAAATAGTTCTTGCCCCGATAGCATCGGCTGTACCATGACAGCTGTGGCATCGGCTATTTTCATCAAGCGGTCAAATTCGATTGATAAATGGTTTGCCGAATGTATATTTAACACAACCCCTCCCACATCTGATTTGTGAATAGGGCCTACACACTTTGCTACAATTGGGTATCCGATTTTGTCGGCAAAAGCGATAGCTTCGTCCCTATTGGCTGTTACCAATTCTTGCACCTGTGGAATACCTGCGGCATCAAACAATTGCCTAACCGTTTCACTATCTATATATCCGTCAGCAGAGTTGCTGATAATCGTTCTTATACGGGGTATATCAACAGATATATCTTCTATTTTGCCTACCGATGGAGGAGTCCAGGAAACAACTTTAGAGAGAGCATTTGCTAAAGCATATTCATCTGTAAAATTGACATGTCCTTTCTTTACAAAGGTTTCCATTTCTTCCGACGCAGCTATCACCGATGGTAATATCGGGTATATCGGTAGTTTGCTGGTCTTTATTTTTTTATCCAGCATATTATAGGCTTCGGCTACATTGCTTACTCCGGGGTTTCCGTATATAACGGCTATACCATTTATTTCTTTAAAGTATGTTTCGCAAAAATCGATACATGTAGCCATGTGTTCACCAGTTCCTGTTCCTATAATATCTATAGGATTAGATACTGCGGCTCCCGGGAGAAGATGCTTCTTTAGTTCGGCTGCCAAGTCTTTATCCAATTCAGGAACATCGATATTCCCTTTTGATAGAGCGTCTGTTAATATTACGGCAGGCCCCCCTGCTTGGGTAATTATAGCCAAGTTCCGTCCGTTTATTTTCTTTAATGTCAATACTGCTGCAACGTTCGCAAGTTCTTCGCGTGAGTAGCAACGTATAATTCCCGCTTTTCTGAACAGGGCTTCAACGGCTGAGTCGGAACTCGCTATTGCTCCCGTATGAGAAGATGCTGCGCGACTGCCGGATGTGGAACTGCCTGATTTTATGGCAGCTATTTTGCACCCCTTATTGATGAGGGAAGATGAATGAAGAAGAAATCTGTCGGGATTACTAATTTTTTCTAAATAGAGAAGTTTTATTTTCGGACTGGTTTCCGGATCAAATTCTTTATCTAAATATTCCAATATATCTTCAATTCCTATTTGAGCGGCATTTCCAATTGACCAGGCTGAGTTAAATCTCAGTCCAATACGCATAGCAGACTCTATGATATAAGTAATTGTTCCTCCCGAACTGGAAATTATATCTACTCCATTCGTATCAAGGCTGGGTATAGGACGAGTGAAAATGCTTTGATGATTCGTGTTGAAGAAACCAGAACAATTAGGGCCGATCATAATTGCTCCGGCCTTATTTACAATTTCTACAAGTTGTTTTTCTCTGATAGCACCCTCTTCAGACTCTTCGCTAAATCCGGCAGAAAATACAATAAAAGCTTTTACTCCCTTTTTATTCGCCAGATAGTCTACAGTCTCTATACATTGGTTGGCAGGTATAGATATAATGGCAAGATCTGCTTGAGGTATATCTTCAACCTTGGTATAGGCTTTAATACCTTGTATGATACCTCCTTTCGAATTTACAATATATAGTTCTTTTTCGAATGTCCCATTTATAATATTATGCAAAACACTCCCTCCCGGTTTCAAAATGTTATCAGAAGCGCCGACTATGACAATGCTTTTGGGGTTTATTAATTGATTGTAAGACATAAAACAGGTTTTGAGTGTTATTTTGCACAAAAATAATCAAATAATATGATAGCTGAGGAATCTATTTCTATAATATAAAACATGTTTTATTATCCGAAAATATTATTCCTGGTAGTAAGTCGATTTTAAAGTATCTGTAAAAAGTGCTTACTTTATAAGTTTTATTTTTTGAAATACCAGAATACACCAAAATATAAGAATTTTAAGTTATGCTGAAAACGCAAATTTCTATGGCTGCATTTGCAGACACAAAACCACATTACAATATACTGGATGGGCTGCGCGGGGTCGCCGCTATCATGGTTGTATGTTTTCATATATTTGAAGCTTTTGCCACCAGTCATTTAGATCAACGTATCAATCACGGATATTTAGCTGTCGATTTTTTCTTTATACTGTCAGGATTTGTTATAGGCTACGCTTATGATGGTCGTTGGGAAACAATGAAAGCAAAAGATTTTATTAAACGCCGAATTATACGATTGCACCCAATGGTTGTGATGGGAGCTATTATTGGAGCGATCATGTTTTACTTTCAAGGCTGTTCTGTATGGGATGTATCTAAAGTGACTGTTGTGGCTTTGTTTACCGCTACATTATTTAATGCACTATTGATTCCTGCTACTACAGCAACCGAGGTTCGAGGATTGGGAGAAATGTTTCCTCTCAATGGGCCCAGTTGGTCTTTATTTTTTGAATATATAGGTAATGTTCTTTATGTTTTATTTATTCGCAAGTTTTCGACTAAGGTTCTTGCTCTACTTGTTTTTATTACCGGGGGTTGCTTGGCGGCATTTGCGATATTAGGTCCTTTAGGGGATATATGTGTTGGATATTCATTAACCGGAACAGAGTTTGCCGGAGGATCGTTCAGGTTGTTATTCTCTTTCTCTGCAGGCTTGCTGCTTTCTCGTATTTTTAAACCAGTCAAGAATATAAAAGGTGCTTTTTGGATATGTAGTTTTGCTATCGTTGTCCTTTTAGCTGTGCCACGTATTGGTGGAGCCGAACATTTATGGATGAATGGAATATATGATACCATGTGTTGCGTTGTATTTTTTCCGCTACTTGTCTATTTAGGAGCTTCGGGGCAAACGACCGATAAATACACAATTTGCGTATGCCGATTCTTAGGAGATATTTCTTATCCCTTATATATGGTGCATTACCCTTTTATATATTTATATTATGCTTGGGTGAAGAATGAGAATCTCACATTCCAGGAATCATTACCAGGTGCAGCCGGAGTTCTTGTCGGAAGTATTACTTTAGCTTATATCTGTTTGAAGTTTTACGATACGCCGGTTCGGAAATATTTAGCAAATCGATTTCTAAAACAAAAAAGCAATATCTAATTCTTTATTTGTTCTTGTTATCTCTATCTGCAAAGTAGAATTTCTATAGTTTGTTTTTTCTTTAGCGGGTACTTTTCTGATCGTTTCACTTTTTTTCTATTTGCTTGATTGGTCGACTCAGATTGAGTTCTTGTGTCATCACCCCCTCAATTTTCAAAAAAAGGTTTGAAAAAAAATATGTTTAACAACAGTTTGCATATAAGGGATATAGGTATTAATTTTGTAGTTCTGCCGAAAAATATTTTAAAATTAATTGGTAAAA